>FR897848.1 GCA_000437495.1 Prevotella sp. CAG:485 | reverse complement strand
CTCTGCCACGGAATTACGCCGCTGCCCCTAAAAATTCTGAGATTTCACACCGGCAGAATAAAAAATCAAGGCTGGCGCCTTGATTCCCGTCCCCTCCCTGCGTGCTCTACGTCACAAATTACTATATTTGGAGGGAATTTTAAAAATCAAACATATGGACAGGAACCGAACAGTCCCCGGCCTTGATGTCCACAAAGATACAATATATCTTTGTATTATGGGGCATGATGAGGCAATTATTTTTGAAAAAACTTACGGAGTGCTGACTACAGAACTTCGTCAGATGTGAAATGACATGGTTGAGCACGGTGTAACCGAGGCCGCAATGGAGAGCACGGCAGTCTATTGGGTACCCGTCTGGAACGAACTGTGCGAGTCTATGGATCTGAAGCTGGTCAACCCATATTTCATCAAGCAGTTGCCGGGGCGCAAGAGCGATGTCAAGGATGCACAATGGATTGCCGAATGCCTTCTGAAGAATCTAATCAAAGGCAGTTTTGTGCCGAAACCAATCGTGCAGGATATGCGGAAGCTCAACCGCCGCATCATGGATCTCAATGAAGATATCAACTACAACTCCAACAAACTGGACGCTGCCCTTCAGCGATGCGGATTCAGACTGAGCAACTATGTGTCCGGGACAAACAGCAAAAGCTATCAGAAAGTGCTTCAGGCAATAATCAATGGGGAACGCGACCCGGAAGTGCTGGTAAAGATGGTTCATGGACGAACAACCAACAAACATGGCAAAGGAACAATCAAGGCCGCAGTCATGGGATCTTTTTCACAGACAGACATTACGGTTTTCAGACAGCTCAAAGAGATGCTCGATACCATCAATCGTCAGATTGACGAGTGCCAGAAAGAACTGACCGATTTATGCGAGAAGCATTTTCCGGAAGAATACAAACGGATTCAGACTATCCCCGGTGTCAAGGAACGCGCCGCCACAGCTATAATTGCGGAAACCGGAGTGGATATGAAGATGTTTGCCACGGCAGCCATGCTCGTGGGATGGTGCGGACTCAAACCTCGCAACGACGTCAGCAACGGACGCTACAAAAGCAGAAAAGTGACACATGGAAACAAATACCTTCGCCGGATTCTTATTGAAGTGGCGTGGGCTGCATCCCGGAAAAAGAATTGTTTCTTCTCAAATTTCAGTTATGTGCAAGTGACACAGAAGCACAAGAGCAAAATGAAAATACAGGTGGCGATAGCCAGGAAAATTCTTGTTGCCGTATGGCACATGCTCTCCAAAGGCGAAGACTTCATCGACATCTATCACAGACGGCTTGAACAGCAGAGACAGATGGAGGAACAGCTCAAATCACTCGCATCGAAAATGGCCTGACGGCCATTCGACATACCTTCCGGTGCAATGTAATTACTTTTGTGGTGCATCGCAGCCCGGTTTACAAATTTGCAAACGCGCCGGAAAGAGTTGGACACCGGCATAAGCTAACCAAGCTTGTAGAGGAAAATAACAATCTTATACCTGGCTCTATAGCTAAACTGCTATTGAGTGAGCCGTTATGCCTGCCAGTCTGGCAATCTGACTATAATACCTTCTTTTCAGCTTTTATGAATTGGTGTTCTCAAATACGTTTTAGAGGAAAGTAAACAAAAAATTCGACATAGAAGTCGTGGATGCCCTCCTCCTCAATAATAAATATGCGCTCCGAGCCCTATACTCCCCCATTCACCTGCTTGTCTGTGAATTTTTGACAGCATCTGTAATAATAATTACACTTAATCAGCGTTATACTATTGACTGATGCAAATAAAATCGGTCTTTTACACACCAACAAACAACACCATTGCCTATGACCAATAGTTCTACTACAACCACAGTACTCAACCACACATCGAGTGCAAGCCGGAAAAGTCCCCGTGCAGCCACGCTCGATTTTGTACGGCAATTTGCCCGCACATGTATAACACTTCCGGGCATGAACCCCGACACCTACATAATGGCAAATTAAGACCAAATCCGTACAATTACTCAATTCATGAACTAATAAAAGGCCACACCGATTACCGGATGCGGCCTTAATTCTTCTTAACTATTATCTCAAGCCACGGAATCCCGTCGCTTCAAATGTTAATTATTTTTAAATTAAATAGCCAATATTATATCATACAGTTAAAACAATCTTTCAATTTCTCTCCAAAGTCAAAGTTATTTAACCACATTTCACATATTCAAAAAGCATTGAGTCATCAATCCTGTAAATCAATTATACTTTATCTAATATCATTATTTGTTAATGTTTATTAATTCCTTACCCCCAACTGAAATGAAAAATATTTTATATATTTGAAAAAATTTCCGTCAAAGGCTTACAAGAGCCAGAAACAGGTACTCCTAAATCCGAAGGATACAACGTCTATGACACTAAAACTCTAAAAATAGTGCATGGCATCAGATTTAAATAAACCATCGAAAAATTCACAGCATGAGTAAAGCAAAAATTTTCACAATCCTGCTGGCGGTGATGATAGGTATCTCTGCCATTCAGGCTGAGAAGGCTCCTTCAAAAATCACTCTCAGGATACCGTCGGGGCTGAGCATGAACTATGATGAAAATGACTCTTCCACCTACATCAACAGAGCCGTCATCTCTTGTTTCTACAACAACTCAGGCCGGATGGATTCGCTGATTTACGTGTATCCTATCTTCCTTACCGGCTCAAATACCGCTAAAGAAAACACCTCATATGTACGTATTGTCAAGAACACGTATTCGTTGCAGTGGGAGGATTCAAAACTTACGGTGAAGCGCACGGATGGCAGTCAGAGAAACACGGTAGCCACTCAGACTTACATTCTCAACGCAGCGGGGAACATTGATTATTCAATATCAGAAAACACCCATTTAGACGGAACCGCCGACAATATTACGCGTCATTATTCATACAATGAGAATAATGAGCTAATCAGCCGCGAAATCGTTTCTGAATCTGATAATGAAAAGGTAACGCTGACCGTTGAGAATGGCAATGCGGTGAAAGTAAGTGGTAAGCATGGCGAATGGCCGTTGCTGTTCAACTACTTCAGCCGCCCGGCCAATCAAATCTCTGTCAGCTATTCCAACATTCCCAACAAAGGCAAGCTTTATCTGCCGCTGAATGAATATCTGGCATACGAATATAACCCTGTGCCTGCCTTGGCCGGCATTTTAGGTAAGCCTTCAAAGTATCTGCCAGCCAGCGAATACAACAGCGACAAACGCACCGGAACGTTTTCTTACACGCTCAATGACGAGGGATATATCACCAAATTCAGTTATAATGAGAACCACCGCGGTGATATGATGTATGTGTATATCGACTATCAGGAAATCAATGGCGTGTCGGAAATTGCGACAGACAATACGATAATCAACATTGACGGCAGAAATGTATCGACCTCCGACAACAGCCTTCTCCTTGTCTACGATATGCAAGGGCGCCTCATCGGGTCAGCGAAAAACGGCATCTTTGAATTGCCGCAGAGCGGAATATATCTGCTGCGTGCCGGTACCAAGACCATAAAAGCGGCTGTTCGATAACCGACGATATAAGAGCAAGTTAAGCAACAGAATATTGCCTCTTAATCCATCATCAGGCTGAAGGAAATTTTCTCCGGGCTAACAGATGCTTTAAGAGGCAATGTCATGCCGTATGGAACGCGCTCTATGCACCCGGCCGGAAAGAGCGGAATCTGCGAAGGGTAAAGACACAGTCGCTTTGTGGTGAGGGTTGTGGCGACTGCATCATTAAGCAGCCCGGAGGCGGCAGGAAGGCTTAAATATCTGTCAGCCAATTGTTTTGCGGTGTCGTCTGACAGCACAAACACATCCTTGTCTGACGAAAGCACATTGCCGCAAATCGTCCCTCCTGCCTCAGTCCATTCGTCCAATACAGCCTCCGCATCCTCAAGCGAGTGAATCAGTCCGCAGGGAGGCTGCCGGCGGTCAAACTCATTAAACTCGGCCGGTGAAATCGGTCTGAAGACCTCTTCACATAACGCTTCCAAAGCACCCTCAGGAAGGGGCAAATAAGCCCTCTCAGCCGCGTTTTTAAAGCCAAAGGTGGAATACCATTGCCGTAGTGATTCGGAGGCAGGAATGAGAAAGAGGAAGTCGAGGGATGCGGCAAGCGCTTTGTCCCTCACAGCGTCAATAAGCTGCGTCATGAGACCTTGTCCGCGATGGTCAGGCCTCGTGGCAAGTCCATGAAGATACAGTCCCTTTCTGCCGCCTGTGAAGGCAAACTGTCTTGCACAGAGCATTGCCACCGTCTCTCCCCTTTCGTTGCGGCGGCAGAGTGTGAATTCAGCATCTGCCCAATGCCGGAAAATGCGTTGGATATAACTTCCGGAGTCGCCGAAGACCTCTTTCCAGAGAGCCTGCATGGCTGTGTCAGAACGGGTCGTTAAGTCGGTTGAGGATATCGGCCGGCAGCGAGGCAATATGGTCGGCGTATGCCTTGCGCAGTTCGCTCACGGGGCGGAATCCCCAAGTAACACCCACACATTCAATGCCGGCGCGGTGGGCTGTCTCCATATCAACGGCCGAATCACCCACCATCAGCACTTCCGATTTAGGGGTGGGACACTGGTTCAGAATATGGAAAATGATTGAGGGGTCCGGTTTCGTGGGGCGGTCTTCCACCTGTCCGCAGATGGACACAAACGGGATATCGGGGAAATAGTGTTTGATAATTTTATCAACCGCCGACTGATATTTATTACTTGCCACGGCAATCTTCACGCCCTTATCGGTGAGCTGCTGCAGAAGTTCGGGGATGCCTTTATACGGCTCTGTCAGGTCGCAGTCGTGCTCGTCGTAATGCTGCCGGAAATAGGTAAGCAATTGCTCCACCGTCTCCTCATTGGCATCCACCTGAGCGCGTTGAATGAGCTTGCGCACGCCGTTGCCCACCATGAAGCGGAACGATGTGAGCGAATGAGGGGTAAAACCCATCTGTTCAAGGGCATAGTTAACGGAATTGCCAAGGTCGGCAATGGTATTCAGCAGGGTGCCGTCGAGGTCAAAAATTATTAGCTTTTTCATAGTTGTTTTTCTTAGCTTAGAAGGGATAACCCACCGAAAAATGAATGGAGCGGTCGCGACCCCAACGGGGGTGAATCAGGGGCCACGGTTCTGCGCCTTCGGCCGGGTTATGGGCCTTCATGCCAAGATCAAAACGCAAAAGGAAGTATGTAAAGTTCATACGTATGCCCAGACCGTAGGAGGCTGCAATCTGCTTATAGAAGGAGTTGAAATGAAACATTCCGCCGGGTTGGTTCTCATAGTTGTGTATGGTCCAGATATTTCCGGCGTCTATGAAGGCTCCTATTTCAAAAATCCAGAAAAGCTTTGCGCGATACTCCACGCTCACCAGCATATTTATGTCGCCGCACTGGTTCATGAAGTCGGTTACCGAATTGCGACCGTGGAAATTGCCGGGTCCGAGTGTGCGCACATCCCAGCCTCTGACACCGTTGGCGCCTCCTCCGTAGAAGCGCTTCTCAAAGGGAATCACCTTGGAATTGCCGTAAGGTATGGCCACGCCCAAAGCCGCATGGAAAGCCAGCGAATTGCGGCGGTCGAAGATATGGGTCAGCGCATAATCGCCTTCCAACTTCACATACTGGGCATAGTGAATGCCGAACACTTTATACGGGTCTTTGTGGAAGTCGCGGTTTTTGAAGATTGAGCTTATGCCGAAGAGCAGGTTGCCCGCCGTTTCACCCTTGGCGCGTATGGTGTAAATGTTTTTGCGGGTTATCTTCAGATAAGGCGACGGCGTTTCCGGCTCCTTGTTGGTGTGGAAGAACGTGTAGCCAAGCCGCATTATGAAGTGGTCTTCATAGCTGTAACGCAACAGCGGGTTGTTGGGGGCTATATCATCAATGAAATTGATTGTTGACTGCGGCAGATAGACGTAATCAATGTCAATGGGGGTGAAGATATGGCTTGTGCGGCGGTAACGCTCCATCCATTTATAAGCCCAGCCGGCATTGGCGATGACACGGGTATATTCCGGTCGTTCCTGATAATTGAATGCCAAATTCAACTCGGTGGAGGCCTTGATGCGCCGTTTGAAACTGTCGCTCAGGAAGGGAGCTTTGAATTTGGGGAAGGTGAGCCCCACATCCACGCTGTATTCCATATAGCGGTTGTGAATAAACCCTTCGGGCTTGCCGCTGAGACTCTCGTAAGCTCCGCGCAGTTTGGCGGTAAAGGTCTCCGAGCCGTGGCCTATGTTGCGGTGTGAATAGGAGATGGCCGCCGCCACACCCAAATCGCCTTCGGAGTTGGTGCCCTCCAGTTCCAGGGCTATTGTCTGGCTCTTACCCGGTGTCAGCAGCACATAGACATCCACCCACATCCGATCCTGGTCGTCGATGGCCACAGGCACGCTCTGCACGCTGATGAACTTGAGAATCTGAAGTCGCTGCAAGGCCTGATAGGTGTTGTCAACAGCATTTTCCGACCACAGATTGCCGGGATGGACAAAGCAGTTTTCTATCAATACCGACGGGCGCAGATAATGGTTCTTGCCGTAGATAATGTCATAGCCTCGCACGTTGATGGAATCGCGCAGGGAGGCCTCAGAGCCGGAGCCTCGCATCGGCTCGTAATCGGTTACGAAGGTAACTTTGCGCACATACCATTGGCGCGACATGGTCAGCTCTATGGAGTCGCGTTCGGCACCGCCGGGAGGGGGCGACACGCGCATGGTCAGGTCTACGGCCGAACACTGCGACGTGGTATCGGCAACAAAGGTGATGTAGTTTTTGAGGAAAGCAAAATAGCCGCTGTTTCTGAGGCGGGTGGCTATCATGGTGCGCTGGGCATCCAGCACATTTAGGTCGAGGGGTTTGCCGGGCTGCACGGGCCATTGGGCAGAATCGGCCATCACCACGCGGCGCAGGGCCGTGTCGCTNNNGCGGCGCAGGGCCGTGTCGCTGAACTCGTAATTCACCGACGAGAGCCGGTATTGCGGTCCGGGAACAACGCGGTAAATAACCTTGGCTTTGCGCTTCTCTTTATTCAGCAGGGTGTCGGCGAACACTTCCGCATGCAGATAGCCTCTGTTGATGAGCGACCGCTGTATCTGAATCTGCGACTGATGCGTCAGTGTGGTGTCGAAAATCACCGGAGCCTCGCCCAGATTGCGCAGCAGCCTGTTGTACCATTTGGTGGAGTCGCGACCCGACATATTATAAATGCCGAGTTGCATTTTCACCTTCCACAGCAGCTTGTGGTTTGGCAACTGGCGCACATAAGTCTGCAGCTCCTCGGTGTTGAGGTCCTGCGTCTGCTTCACGCTGTCGGGCAGCGTAACGGCAATCTTGTCGAGCAGATATTTGTTGTCGGGCACATGCCTCACCGGCGAACACGCGGCAAGCAGCAGGAGCAGCATAGCCACTCCTGCCGCCATTACCGTGCGTAGAGATGCCGGTTTCAACAACATTCGTTTACTTCAGACCGCAGGCTTGACAGCGCGGTTTGAGCTGACGGAAGAAATCGTTGCCCTTGTTGTCTACAAGAATGAAGGCGGGGAAGTCTTCCACTTCTATTTTCCAGATTGCCTCCATACCCAGTTCGGGGTATTCGAGCAGTTCTACGTTCTTGATTGAGTTCTGAGCCAGGATAGCTGCGGCGCCGCCTATTGAGCCGAGATAGAAGCCGCCGTGTTTCTGGCAGGCGTCTGTTACCTGCTGGCTGCGGTTGCCTTTGGCTATCATCACCATTGAGCCGCCTGCAGCCTGGAACTGGTCAACATACGGGTCCATGCGGCCTGCCGTGGTGGGACCGAACGAGCCGCTGGGCATATCTTCAGGCTTCTTTGCCGGGCCGGCATAGTAAATCGGGTGATTCTTGAGGTATTCGGGCATCGGCTCGCCCTTGTCGAGGCGCTCTTTAATTTTGGCGTGTGCTATGTCGCGGCCCACGATGATGGTGCCGTTGAGCGACAGACGGGTGCTGACGGGATATTTATCGAGCTCTTCAAGAATTTCCTTCATGGGGCGGTTGAGGTCTATCTTCACCACCTCACCCTCATGAGCGTTGCGATACTGCTCGGGTATCAGCTCGGCGGGGTTCGTGTCGAGTTCTTCAATCCACAGGCCCTCTTTGTTGATTTTTGCCTTTATGTTGCGGTCGGCAGAGCAGCTTACGCCCATACCCACGGGCAGCGAAGCGCCGTGACGCGGCAGACGTACCACGCGGATGTCGTGAGCCAGATATTTGCCGCCGAACTGAGCGCCGAGGCCTATGCAGTGTGCAGCCTCAAGAAGCTGTTTCTCAAGCTCTACATCGCGGAAAGCGCGACCGTATTCATTGCCTGTGGTGGACAGCTCGTCGTAATATTTGGCACTGGCTTTCTTCACCGTGGCAAGATTCATCTCTGCGCTTGTGCCGCCAATCACAAATGCTATGTGATAGGGAGGGCAGGCTGCAGTGCCCAGAGTCTTCATCTTCTCCACCAGGAAGGGCACCAGCTTGTCGGGGTTCAGCAGAGCCTTCGTTTCCTGATACAGATAAGTCTTGTTGGCAGAGCCGCCGCCTTTGGCTATGAAGAGGAATTTATATTCATTGCCCTCTTCGGCATGAATCTCAATCTGAGCAGGCAGATTGCAGCCGGTGTTCACCTCCTCATACATGGTAAGAGGCGCATTCTGCGAATAACGGAGATTGTTTTCGGTGTACGTTTTGTAAATGCCGTGAGCTATCTTCTCCTCATCGTTGCAACCGGTCCATACATGCTGACCTTTGTAACCGGCGCAGATTGCCGTGCCCGTATCCTGGCACATGGGCAGAATACCTTTGGCACTGACATCGGCGTTGCGCAGCATGGTCAGAGCCACGAAACGGTCGTTGTCGCTGGCTTCGGGATCCGATAAAATCTTGGCTACCATTTCGTTATGCTCGCGACGCAGCAGGAAAGAATTGTCGTGAGTGGCGGCATTGGCCAGAATGGTAAGAGCCTCCGGATCAACCACGAGCATTTCGTGGCCGTTCCAGTTCTCGGTCTTTACATATTTGTCCGTCAGCAGACGGTATTTGGTTTTGTCAGGACCCAGGGGAAAGGGTTCTTGGTAATGGAAAGGCTTGGTTGCCATAATCTATTGTGGTTGGTTGAGTGTTTTCAGACTGCAAAATTATAAAAAAATATTAACTTTGCATCATGGAAAAAGAACTCATTGTAAAATTCCAATGCACAGCCGCCGAATGTGACGCTCAGCGCGAGTTATCGCTGCTGTCGCTGGCAAGCCATATCATAGAGACAGCCACCGCTCATGCCGACAGTCTGGGCATAGGCAACGGCGCAATGCCGGGAAGCGGGTGGGTGCTGGCTCGCCTCACCATTGAGATGCAACGCTATCCGAAAGCGCTGGAAGATTACTCCATTATAACGTGGGTGGAAGGCTGGAACCGCCATTTCTCGGAACGCTGCTTCGAGATTACCGACAAAGAGGGTAACACCATGGGCTATGCCCGCTCTGTGTGGATGGTGATGGATTTGGAAAAGCACACCAACGCCGGTCTGGAACACCTCAACATACCCTACGGGCTGGTGAGCGACCGTCCGTGTCCCATAGCCCGTCAGAGCCGCCATCGCCCGCTCGAGGGTGCCGAGGTAACGGAATACAGGTTTGTCTATTCCGACATCGACTTCTACCGCCACGTCAACACGCTGCGCTATATCCAGCTGCTGCTCAACCGCTTCAGCATGGATTACTTCGACCGTAACTATCTGCGGCGCTTTGAGATAGCATTCGCTCATGAGTGCTATTACGGCGAAACGGGTCGCATTGAGGTATGCAGCCGAGGCGATGAATACGACATGGGCATTACTACCGACCGGGCAGCCGCACTGGGTGCCAAAATGATTTTTGCGCCAAGGAGCTGAGTCTTCAGCTCACGGGGCTTTTTCCGCGAAAGGACGCAACCCTAAGGCTTTGCTGTGTGTTAATAACAGTGAAAAACATACACAGCAATGAAAATGTCATTCTCCGACCGTAGTCGTCACTTCTTCCACGTTGTCAGCAACGTGCGTCCTTTGGTGTGGATATGCATCTATTTGGCACTGATGCCTCTGTTCGCTTTCTTTTATCAGCTCTTGCCCGACTGGCAGTTCCGTATCCCCGACGGTGGCGGAACCACTTACGGCTCGTGGCTCTATTACAGCATCGTAACCATTACCACATTGGGTTTCGGCGACTATACGCCGGCTCACGGGGGTGCTCAGGCACTCACGGCTATTGAGGTGATGTGCGGAATGCTCACCATTGGATTCTTCCTGAACGCCGTGGGTTCTATGAAGTCGGAAATCGACGTTATTTCTGAAAAGGAAAAGCAACGCAGGGTTCATGAGGCGCTGGAAAGCGACAAACTGCTGAAAAACATTCCTGTGCTGCTCCATAAAATGAACCTCTTTCTGGCTTGGTGCTGGGCTGTTACCACTCCGGCCGACAAGCGCAAGACGAACATCCTCGAGTTCAACGCCAATTTCACGTTCTCCGATATGCGCGACCTTTTCAAACCGTCGTACCTACCCGTGGATTATGCTCACCGACCGGCCGTTGAGGGTCTGTTGCAATGTGCCGGCCATGTGTCGCTGAATCTCGACAGCCTGCAGCAGCGTATCGACCTGACGCTGTGGGAGCAGTTGCTGGAAGACTGTTTTGCCTTTGTGAGCAATGTGCAGCTCTTCTCTTCGTCCGACAATCTGCATCATTTGCTCGATATGGTCAGCCACAAACAGGGAATCAGCATTGACGATGCCGAACATAAGCTTGCTCAGGCCATGACCACCTACTCAACGCCCGAACAGGCCGAAGATGAACCCTTCCTGCGTCCGGTGGTTGAGCTTTATCACTTCATCAAAGACTCTTCGGAGGTGGCCACGCGCGTCATTCTCTTCCTCAACAACTTCAGCGCCAACCATTCGGCCACCAAAGAGGCAAAGACTCTTTTAGACGCTTCTCAGGCTTGATTCCGGCTGAAAAGGCGGCTGTAAAGCTCAGCCTTTTTGGCTAACGGCATGGGATAAGCGCGCGATGTCGACGGCATTCGCCAGTGGCGCAAATGACGCACCGAGCCGTCGGCCATGTCAACGTCAACTTCTACGAACTCGCCCACTGCGGGCAGAGCAGATTTGGTAAGAGCCGCCACCACCGAGGCGGCTTTTTCGCCTGTGGTAACAATGTCTTTGCAATCCGGCATCCGCTGCAGCAAACCGGCCAGGTCAAAGGGCTGCTTTATGTTGAGATATTTGTCGGAGGCATTGCCTCGCAGCCGTTCCACTTCGCCGCCGGTATCGCTCATGGCCACTCCCTGTTCCTGCAGCAGACGTATTATCTCGGGCAGACGGAAAGTGCGGTTAGGCACATCCACCAGATAATCCTTGTCGCCGAAGAAGATAAGCCCGAAAACCCGCCACATATCGTTGATGTAATTCGGGTAATAGAAATCCATGCTCCAACGACGTTTTGGCGGAGGGAAAGTGCCGCAAATGAGCATTCTTGCTCCTTGTGGCACAAAAGGCTCAAAGGGATGCGCCTCTGAGGCGGAGTCAGATGCCTGTTGATTCATCCTCTCAGACAGTTAATCAGACACGCTAATCAGACAAGCGCCTGAGCAATGGCATCGAGTTGCTGTTTGCAGTCGTCGAGTCTGTGCTGCATCATCTCAGCGCGAGCCAATATTGGCATTTTCATCTGCTCAGCGTAATAGTCGAAACGGCGCATCGCCGCTCCGGGAGCCCATGTGTAGGAGCTGAACACGCAGAGCTTCTTGTTTTTGATTTCACGCACCGTAAGGGCACGCATCAGAGCCTCAATGACCGGGAAAAGCTCCATGGAATAGGTCGGTGTGCCGATTATGATATTCTCATAGCGCACACAGTCGGCCAGAATGTCGGCCATTGTCTCATAACTTGCGGCATGAATTTTCACCGGCGCGCCGGTGAGTTCTGCCACCTTATTGCCTAAATACTCGGCCATGGAAGACGTGTTTCCGTACATTGTGCCATAAACTATCACAGTGCCTTTCTCCGGTGTCCATGAGCTCAGACGGCTGTAAAGGTCAACAACCTCTTTGAGATGCTTGCGCCATATCAGGCAGTGTGTGGGGCAGATAGTGGTGATTGACAGATTGCCCACCTTTTTCAGCGCGTTCTGCACAAAGCGCCCATATTTAGCCACTATGCAGGCATAATAGCGGTATATTTCCTCAAAGAAGGGAGACACATCCTGATTCTCATCGAGAGGATTGCCGTTGAGAGCGCCGAAGCCGCCAAAGGCATCACCCGAAAAGAGAATTCCGTCGGCCTCAAGCCATGTCATCATCGTCTCAGGCCAATGCACCATAGGGGTCATGAAGAACTGCAGTGTCTTGCCGCCCAAATCCAGAATCTGACCATCTTTAATCTCCATCATCCGATCGGCAGGCACGCCATAGAACCCCTGACACATCTCCAGAGTCTTGTTGTTGCCCACAATTTTCAGCTCCGGATAAATGCGCAGCAGCTCGGGTATGCCGCCGCTGTGGTCCGGCTCCATGTGGTTTACCACAAGATAATGCAACGCTCCTGAGGCGCTGTTCTGGCTAATGTGTTTAACCAAATCGCCAATTTCCGTTACCTCAACAGAGTCGATGAGCGCTGTGGCCTCCGTTCCTTCCACAAGGTATGAGTTATAGCTCACGCCGCGCGGTATCGGCCACAAGTTTTCAAACAGAATCTTACGGCGGTCGTCAACGCCAACATACGAAACACCGGGTGCTATGAGGTTGATGTTCATGGTTTTTAGTTTTAGAGGCGCAAAATTAACATTTTTCTCCAAGCCTTACAAACCGCCTTCCCGCTGAAGCACAAAATTTGAATCCGGAATCAAGACATATTTTCAACAGCTCCATTGTGTCCGACCCTTTGGCTGTTATTTTCAGGCTCTTTTCTCTTAACTTTTTTTGACAATCGGCACATCCGGCTCAACCCTATCAATCATTTAATTGTTAAAAAAGAGAAAATCACTTAACTCAAAATGTTATGAGAAAATACTTAGCTGAATTTTTCGGCACTATGTTCTTAGTGCTGTTAGCCTGCGGCAGCGCTGTGCTTGCGGGTCCTAAAATCGGCACTCTGGGCATCGGTCTGTGTTTCGGACTGGTCCTTGTGTGCCTTGTCTATGCAATCGGCAAAATCTCCGGTTGTCATGTGAACCCGGCAGTTTCCTTTGCCGTATATCTCACCGACCCCAATTTCAAGGGTAAAGACTTTTTGGGTTATGTGATAGCCCAACTTCTTGGCGCAGCTGTGGGCGCAGCTTTCCTGTGGTGGCTGATGGCATTCCAGGATTTCGGCAATCTGGCTTACATCACCAACAACGTGCCTGTGCCGGAGAATGTCTTTGAGTTCGGCGGCATTACCAACGGCGTCGGCACCACCGACAAGGTCAGCTATCTGGCCACCAACGTGCCTCAGGCGGGCGTGATTTGGTCAACGGCACTGCTCACCGAGTTCCTCCTCACCTTCTTCTTTGTGTTCATTGTGCTTGGCTCCACAAGCAAATGGGGCACCAGCGCTCTGGCAGGTGTCGCCATCGGTCTCGGCCTCGGACTGGTGAACATTGTGGGCATACCCATCGACAATTGCTCGGTAAACCCGGCACGCAGTTTCGGTCCGGCGCTCTTTGCCGGCAACACAGCCTGGGCTGACTTCTGGATTATGATTGTAGGCCCGATGCTCGGCGCCGCCTTCGCAGCTTTCTGCTGGAAGAGTGTCAGCCAGAGGGTAGTGCCCGAAGAAGTTGGCACTGACCAAGTAAATATATCATAAAGCAATAACAGGGTTTAGACCCCATGAAACAAAAATTGTTAACGCTGGAGCGGTCGCATTCCGAGCGATTTTTGCAAGTTGAAGAGGGAGTGATGCGAGCATCATGACCGATGAGACTTGGCGAAAAGCGCCGGAATGCGGCCGGGGCGATGGTAATTTCAAATACTGTGGCCGAATATTGGCATATTTTGGCACAGGTGCTCTGACGGCATTGAATTAATGCCGTCAGACTCGTTTAATCTGAAATACCTGAGCATAAAAATAGAGCAGGCAATAACCGCCATGTCTCCCGCAGTCCTGATGTATTGCTCATAATTGCGGGCAAGCCTGCGGTAGTTTCCAAGCCACGAGAATATCCTTTCCACCACCCATCTGCCCTTCATCGAAATAAAACCCCATTCAACAAAAAAAAATGTTAATGCCGGGGCGGTTGAATTTCGAGTGATTTCAGCAAGTTGAAGCGAGAGTGATGCGGGCATCATGACCAATGAAACTTGGCTGAAAGCGCCGGAAGTCAACCGTAGAAATAAAAACTAATATGCGTAAGGCTCTGCAAAGAACAGAACTTTTAACAATAACATCAAAAGAGAGCTTAACCAGACCTTAAAATAAATTTTAATCATGGCACCAAAACACAAGGCTGAAGTTACTCTGGTCTCCCAGGGTTGGGCGTTTTTTGCTAAGGTTCGTCGGTTACATAGCTCGCTCTGCTCCCTCCTTAACTTGCAAAAATCACCTCAGTCCTGCGCCCCCGACGTTAACATTTTTTGTGGAATGGGGTCTAAAGTCAGAGGTGCCGACATTTGACTTGACACACTCGGGATTGACATGCAGACAATTCTTGAGTAACTCAGTAAAACCGGAACGATATCCTTTGTCAGCCTTGAATATGCCCACCATAAGGAAGTGATTCAACGTGTTTACAAGCAAGGGTTCCGAGGCTTTGTAATCATCGACATTAGCGGTCGTTACAAGGATCTTCAGCGGATATCCGTTCGAGTCAATCGCCCCAGCGTTAACATTTTTGTATCACGGGGTCTAAGATCGGAGGGCATTACATTTTTCAACATTCCAGAATGTTAACGTCTGAAGATTATATGCTGTGCGCTTTTAACATATTTTAACTCATTATTTAAATAAATATTAATCAATCGTTAGGCCACGGTATTGAAATTACCTTTGTCTCGCAGGCTTGGGCGCTTTTAGCCAAGTCTCGTCGGTCACATAGCCCGCTATGCTCCCTCCTCAACTTGCAAAAATCGCCTCAACCCTGCGACCCCAGCTTTAACATTTTTTGTTTCATGGGGTCTTAAATCTGCACAGGGAGGTGTGCCGGAAAGCAAAATGCGACAAAGCATTGAGGCTTTCGGGCACACCTCCCGGATTTTTTTGCTAACTTTGCGGCCGTGAAACTCAAAATTCTAACCATTGTGTTGCTGATTATCAGCAACGTCTTCATGACATTTGCCTGGTATGGACATCTGCAGTTTGAAAAGCGCGGTCTTCTGAACTCATGGCCCTTGTTCGGCATCATCCTGCTCTCGTGGGGAATTGCCCTGCTTGAATACTGCTTCCTCATTCCGGCCAACAAAATGGGATTCGAGGGCAACGGCGGTCCGTTCAATCTGTTTCAGCTCAAGGTTACGGCCGAGGTGATTTCCATTACTGTCTTCACCATCATTGCCCTGTTCATTTTTCAGGGGCAGAAATTGCAATGGAACCATCTGGCAGCCTTTTTATGTCTCATAGGAGCCGTATATTTTATTTTCCTGCCGGGAAAGAGCTGATAACCAGCCATAAATTATTACCTTTGCATCATGGAAAAGAGTGTGCGTATTGACGGGCTCAACATAGCCTACAGCGAAAGCGGACCTGACGGCGCTCCCAAGATACTTCTCATGCACGGATGGGGATGCGACCACACTACCCTCAACAGCATAGCCAAACAGCTTGAGGGGAAGATGCACGTTTACAGCATCGACTTCCCGGGCTTCGGCAAGAGCGACGAACCGCAGAGTGTGTGGGGCGTGGAAGAGTACACCCGCCTCACCGAGCGCTTCATAGAGCTGATGGGCGGCGACATAGATATTTTGCTCGGACACAGCTTCGGTGGCCGCGTGGGTATCTTGCTCAGCTCGCGTCATCCCGAAATACGTAAGTTGGTATTGGTGGATGCAGCGGGCATCAAACCGCGCCGCAGCCTCAAATATTACTTCAAGGTATACAGCTTCAAACTCGCCAAGCGCTTCTATTATCTTGTGTTCGGCAAGGAGAAAGCGGAAGCTCGTCTGAACCGCATACGAGCAAAACGAGGCAGCAGCGATTATGCCGGCGCTTCGCCGCGTATGCGGGCCATTCTCAGCAAATGCGTCAACGAAGACCTGAAGCATTGTCTGCCTTCCATAAAAGCGTCGACATTGCTTATCTGGGGCGCCAACGACACCGCTACCCCGCTGGCCGACGCCAAGTTGATGGAAAAAGCCATACCCGATGCCGGGCTGGTGAGCTTCGACGGCTGCGGCCATTACTCTTTCCTCGACAACCCGCTCGGCTTCCGTGCCGTGCTGGCAGAATTCCTCCTCAAGAAACTTTAATGTAATCAAACACACCGTAATAAGCCATGGAGGCATACAAAATAGTAATTTTCGCTATTGCAGGCATCTATATGGTGCTGAACTTCAAGCACGCCATTCAGATGCTTCAGCAAAACTCTTACCGCATAGACCGTTACTGGCGTTATCAGCGCGACCATCTGGCCGATGCCTGGGTACTTGTTGACGTAGCGCTCCTTTTCCTGCTCTACTCTACTCTGCTCAACACAGCGGCAACGAGTCTCATTGTGGGCATGGCGGCAATAACAAAAATATTCCTCATTCTGCGCCGCAAATTCAAAAAGCCTCTTGTCTTCACCAAACGTGTGTGGCGAATCTACATCACCACCTGCGTCATTCCCGTGTCCGGTTATATGGCTCTCATCATCATGGGCTTCAAGGGATGTTTCAGCGGTATGTGGTACAGCGGCTCCGACGATGTGCTCATTCCCTTGGGTGTTCTTCTGCTCGTAACCATGTTCTCGTGGATGTGGGTTATTCTGGCAGTATGGCTTCTGAAACCCGTTGAGGCTGCCATCAACAGAAAATACTATAACGAAGCGGCCGCCATTCTGCGTTCAAAGCCTGAGATGAAGATAATAGGCATTACGGGGAGCTTCGGCAAGACCAGCACCAAGCATTATCTTCACCGCATCCTGAGCGAGGAATTCGACACGCTGATGACACCGGGCAGCTACAACACTCCCATGGGTGTTATACGCACAGTGCGTGAGCTGATGCGCCCCAATCACAGCATTTTCATCTGCGAGATGGGAGCAAAGCAGCTTGGCGACATCAAAGAGATTTGCGACCTTGTGCATCCGCAAATCGGCATCATCACAGCCGTTGGAGCCATGCATCTTGAATCGTTCAAGACGCTTGAAAACGTGCAGCGCACAAAGTTCGAGCTTGCCGACGCTCTGCCCTCCGACGGGTTAGCGGTAATCAACAACGACTTTGAGTTGTGTGCCGACCGCAAGGTCGACAACTGCCCTTCAATGCGCTATGCCATAAGCAATCCGGAGGCTGCCGACCTCCGCGCCGAGGACATTGTCTACACTCCCGAGGGCACTGCCTTCACTGCTGTCTGGGCCGACGGACACCGTCTGCCGCTGGAAACCCGTCTCGTGGGCGAAAGCAATATCTCGAACTTGCTGGCAGCCGTGGCCGTGGCCCATTACCTGGGTATGGCCGACGACAAGATTCGCTATGCCGTGAGTCGCATTGAGCAGGTGGAACATCGCCTGAGCATCAAACAGACACCCGGCGGGGTAACCATTCTCGACGATGCCTTCAACTCAAACCCTGTTGGCTCGCGTATGGCAGTTGATGTGTTGGCTCATTTCAAAGATTCGGGCAAACGCATCATCGTAACTCCGGGCATGATAGAACTCGGCGACAAGCAATATGAGCTTAACCGCGCCCTTGGCAAGCACATTGGCGAAAGCGTTGACGTGGCCGTGATTGTGGGCGAATATAACCGTGGCGCTCTGCTCGACGGTCTGAAGGAGGCCGAGTTCCCCGAATCGCAGCTTCATGTCGTAGACAGTTTTGCCGAGAGCCAGAAGCTGCTCAGCACAATGCTTCAGCGAGGCGACACGGTGCTTTATGAGAATGACCTGCCCGACACTTTCAAGTAACCCCGAAAGCGACCCGGCGAGCACAACCTGATTAAGAGCTTTCACAGGCAATAAAAGGCGCCGTAAAGGCGTTAATAAAGATGTGAAAATCAAGGCGAAAATAATATCTGCATCCTTATTGCTTTGCCTGAGTTGCATCAGCGCCAAGGCAGAAGTATCCTTCAGCGGCAACAGCTCGGAGGTAATAGCCATAGACGCAGAAAAGAATACCGGTCTCAACCGCATCTATGTGGCCCGTACCGTACAGGGTCTGAGCATCACAGCATTGCCGATGAACGGCAAAGCGGCCACTTCATGGCAGCAATACGACAACCGTGGCGGCGGCTTCGCCGTTGACGTGGAAGGGGTGCGCCATGAAGGGCTGAATCTGGTGCTCGACAACCCGAAAGGCGATACCGGATATCTGCTCACATACCCCGACGGCACTTACTATTTCTGGCTCACTGACTACAGCGCTCATCCGTTGCAGATGCAGAGTCTGGAACTGCCCACAGAGCAGGATTGCAGCATGATAGCTCTGACCCTCACCGGACAGGGTGACGCCATTCATTATTACTCCATAAACGGCCGGCAACTCACCCTCGACCGCAACATCAAAGTGAGCTTCAACACGCTGGAATGGAACAGCGAGGAGTTTCAGTGGAAGCAAAAGCAGGCCGAGGAGCTGACTCAGAATGTAGGCCAGCTGTTTATCTCTCCGGCACCTTTGTGCAACACTACCTTCACGGCTACGGGCGACCGTTTTCTTGAGGCCTGGGACGCCCAGCAGACAATAGAGAGCACCACATGGGATTGCACCGTTGTGGCCGTCAACACTACCGCCGAACGCACCAACAAACCGGGTGAAGGCTCCAATCAGATGGGTGCCGGTCAGGACTCGGGCGAATTAGGAGGGTCTGCGCCGGCTGACGTCAGCTTCAAGGCTTACATCACCGATGCCGTGCTTCACAGCGAATGGCAATTCGCCACCGATGCGCAGTTTGAAGACATTACCCACCGTTTCAACCAACAGGACCTTGACTATACTTTTACGGAAGAGGGCACAGTATATGTGCGGTTTGTGGGAAGTAACTTCGACGGCAGCTGCACGGCCGAGTCAGATGTCTACACGGTGTCGATTGGCGCCTCCGACCTGAAGATTCCCAACGCCTTCTCGCCGGGTGCCTCTGAAGGCGTCAACGATATCTGGAAAGTGAGCTACAAATCGCTGCTTGAGTTTAAGTGCTGGATTTTCAACCGCTACGGCACACAGCTCTTTTACTTCGACAATCCGGAAGATGGCTGGGATGGAAAATACAACGGCAAGTTAGTGCCGCCGGGTGTATATTTCTACGTCATAGAAGCCAAGGGCAGCGACGGCAAGCAGTATAAAAAGGGAGGCGACATCAACATTCTCCGTTACAACCCCAACGGCCGCAACAACGGCGGCAGCGGAGGCGGCGGAACCACCGAATAAGCCGCTAAATACGGTGCAGAATCACCCCTTAGAGCCGCGCAAAAGAGATGTTGACGGCGGTGTGAAACAGCCTTCTGAAACATTTCTTAACACCGTATCACCCTCTTGGTACAGAAATTATAAATCTCATTATAAAATACCCCGTTTAGAAGGCGGGACAGCGCCATTTTGGCGCGGAATTTGTTATGTATATATAAGTTATGGATCGACATTCCACTCCACAAGATATAACCGCGCCCACCGGCGCCATTGAGGTACATGGCGCCCGTGTGCATAATCTGAAAAATATAGACGTAACCATACCGCACGGCACCCTGAGCGTCATCACGGGTCTGAGCGGCTGTGGTAAATCGTCGTTGGCCTTCGACACTATCTTTGCCGAGGGTCAACGCCGTTATGTGGAGACATTCTCCACCTACGCCCGCTCCATGATGGGAAGTCTCGACCGACCTGATGTTGACGAGATAACCGGTCTGGCGCCCGTAATCAGCATTGAGCAGAAAACGGTAAACAAAAATCCGCGTTCCACCATAGGCACCGTAACGGAGATTTATGACTTTCTGCGCCTTCTCTACGCCCGCATGGGAGAGGCCAGAAGCTATCTCAGCGGCAAGCCGATGGTGAAATATACGCGCGACAAAATCATCAACCTGCTGCTCAACCGCTACGACGGCAAACGAGTATATCTGCTGTCGCCGCTGGTGAAAAACCGCAAAGGCCATTACAAGGAGCTGTTCGAGACGCTGCGCAAGAAGGGTTATCTGAATGTGCGCGTCGACGGACATATCCGGCAGCTGAGCATAGGCATGAAGCTCGACCGCTACAAGAATCACACCGTAGACCTGGTGGTAGACCGGCTGCGTGTGAGCGGCGACGATATGGTGCGTCTGCGTTCAAGTGTTGAAGAGGCGCTGCGGCAGGGTCAGAAACAGATGATAGTGATGGATGCCGACACCATGGAAGTCAACCATTACAGTCAGTTGCTGATGGATGCCGAAACAGGTCTCAGCTATCCGGAGCCGGCTCCTCACACTTTTTCTTTCAACTCGCCGCAGGGCGCCTGCCCAACCTGTCGCGGCTTGGGCACCATAAACCGTGCCGACGAACGGAAGATTATTCCCGACGACAGCAAGAGCATTTACGCCGGCGCCATAGAGCCGTTGGGCAAGTACAAACGCACATACATCTTCAGCCAGATAGAGACCATACTCAAGCATCACGGCGCCACCCTAAAGACTCCGGTAAAGGAGCTTCCACGGCAGGCGGTTGATGATATTCTGTTTGGCGCGGAGACGCCGCTCAGCCTCGGCGGAATACGTATGAGCGATGCCTATTCGAGCAATTTCGAGGGACTGGTGAAATACCTCGAGATGCAGCAGGATGAGGATGCCGGCATAAGTGCCAACCGTTGGTCGGAACAGTTCTTCACCAAGGTGGAATGTCCGGACTGCCATGGCGCTCGCCTCGACAAGATACCTCTGCACTTCTTCATCGACGGCAAAAACATAGCCGAGCTTTGCGCCATGGACCTCACGGAGTTGGCTGCTTTCATGGATGGCCTGGAAGAGCGGCTTGACCAGAGCAGGCGCACGGTGGCCGAAGAGATTCTAAAGGAGATACGTTCGCGTCTCGGTTTCTTGCTCGATGTTGGGTTAGGCTATCTGTCGTTGGGCAGAGCATCAGCCTCGCTGAGCGGCGGTGAGAGCCAGCGCATAAGGCTTGCCACGCAGATAGGCTCGCGACTGGTGAATGTGCTCTACATACTCGATGAGCCGAGCATAGGTCTGCATCAGCGCGACAATCACCGACTGATAAGTTCTCTGAAACAGCTGCGCGACGAGGGCAATTCCATAATAGTTGTGGAGCATGACCGCGACATCATGGAACAGGCCGATTACATTGTGGATATCGGTCCGGGAGCCGGTCGCAAGGGGGGCGAAGTGGTGTTTCAGGGTACTCCTAAAGAGCTGCTCAGTTGCACACAGTCGGTAACGGCTGCATATCTGCAGGGCAAGAAGAATATAGATGTGCCGGAACAGCGGCGCCAAGGCAACGGCAAAGAGATTTTGCTGAAAGGGGCCACGGGTCACAATCTCAAGAATGTGGACTTGCATCTGCCGTTGGGCAAATTTGTTGTTGTGAGCGGTGTCAGCGGCTCAGGCAAGTCGTCGCTCATCAATGGCACGCTGCGACCCATCATCACCCGCAACCTCTATCACAGCCTGCAGGAACCGCTGCCCTACTCTGCCATTGAGGGGCTTCAGAATATTGACAAGGTGGTAACGGTGGACCAGACGCCCATAGGCCGCACTCCGCGCTCTAATCCGGCCACTTACACCGGCATCTTCACCGACATCCGCAAGCTCTTTGTGGCTCTGCCCGAGGCGCAGATTCGCGGCTACAAGCCGGGTCGCTTCAGCTTCAACGTTACGGGCGGCCGCTGCGAGACCTGCAAAGGCAACGGATACCGCACCATAGAGATGAACTTTCTGCCCGATGTGCTGGTGCCGTGCGAAGATTGTCATGGAAGGCGATATAACCGCGAGACGCTGGAAGTAAGGTTCAAAGGGAAAAGCATTGCCGATGTGCTCGACATGACCATCAATCAGGCTGTTGAGTTCTTTGCCGCTCAGCCGGTGATATTGCGCAAGCTGAAAGTGCTTCAGGAAATCGGACTCGGCTATATCAAGTTGGGCCAGCCGTCGTCAACTCTGAGCGGCGGCGAGAATCAGCGCGTGAAACTCGCCACGGAGCTGGCCAAACGCGACACCGGCAAGACCCTTTTCTTGCTCGACGAGCCCACCACCGGACTTCATTTTGAAGACATCAGGGTTCTTCTTCAGGTCTTCAACAAGCTCGTAGACCGGGGCAACACGGTGGTAGTCATAGAGCATAATCTCGACGTTATAAAGAGCGCCGACCACGTCATAGACATGGGTCCGGAGGGAGGCGCCCAGGGAGGCGTCATACTTGCCTCAGGAACGCCTGAAGAGGTCGCCAAGGCCGACACCCCCACAGCAGAGTTTTTACGCTCAGAGCTTCAAAAATAACTCTTAAAGACCGCTTCCGGCTGCCTCCGCATCCCCCAAGCGGCCTTTTTGGTTTGTGGCGGATAGGGCAAATAGGACGCGTATAGGTCAAATGGGACATATAGGTCATTTTGCAGGCTAAAAAGCACCTTAACTTGCTGATATGCAGCTCATTACAGCACTTGAAAAGTTTTCAGCCTCAACAGTTCGTTTCAAAGTATGCCTGTAAGTCAAATTACCTCTCCTACCGAGTCAACGCCCCACTTCCAAAGAATCAACGTCAATAAGAGATAGCACCAACCCGAGTCAACCTTTTTCAGGAACGAACAGGCCATAGTTACGGGTTAAAAAATTTTTTGTAACTTTGTCGGCAGTGTATCAAAATTCTGGTACACTC
>FR897847.1:93454-101095 GCA_000437495.1 Prevotella sp. CAG:485 | reverse complement strand
GAGTGTACCAGAATTTTGATACACTGCCCACAGGACGCACATATTCGTGAAATAGGTATAAAAAAATTAAGGCGCTTTTTTAAGAAAGAAATTTTTGGTTTTATTTTATAGATGGAGTGAAAATTTTAAGAAGGAGTGAAAACTGAGGAGGGGATTTGGGGGCTCTTACCAAACCTCTGAAGCTATTAGACGGCAGGTAGTTGAAAGGAGGGAGAGGAGGAAAGGAGAGGAAAGAAGAGGAGAGAGAAGGTGAGAAGAGAAGAAATTTGAAGAGAAGAGAGGAGAGGAGGAGAAGGCGTGAGGGGAGGATTGGGGATGCTTTTGGGAGTTTTTTTGCGGGTTATGGGGCTGAGGTTTTGACGGAAGGGAATTTTTTTGTAATTTTCGCTGATAAGATCTAAGCACAATAGAGCCACGATGTGTGGAACGGCGGCAGGGTGCATAACACTCTGATGAGGTATTCGACCTACCCGTTGCGCTTGGGTCTTTTTCTTTTGCTAAAAAAGGGGCATAAGGGGAGGCTCAATGCATAAAACAACAAAAGGCTCGACCAACGAAGAGGCAGTGGTCGAGACAAATGGGTGGTTACTGACGGTTGGCAGACCGTAAGGGTGGTAAGCAGGTGAATGTGACGGGTCAGAAGCCGATGGCGCGGCGGGGTTGGGCGGCGATGCGTTCAAGGCGACAGGAGGAAATCAGCTCGTTGAGGTCGAGCTCTTCTTTGCCGGTGAGGATGGCGCTGACCGACTGGCGGCGAGCTATGTTCTCTATTTCGCCGCCAGAGAGGTCGAATTGCGAGGCAAGCGTTTCTGCGTCCTGACGGGTGAGGCCTCCGAGCATGGTCTGCCAAATCTGCGTGCGTGCTTCAATGGTGGGTTTGTCAAACCGGATTTTATAGAGAAAGCGGCGTTCAAAGGCTTTGTCAAGATTGCCGGTGAGATTGGTGGTGGCAATCATTATCCCTTCAAGGGTCTCCATTTCCTGCAGTATGATATTCTGGATGGAGTTTTCCATTTTGTCGACGGAGCGTGAAGCGCCTTCCATACGTACACCCAACACTGCGTCAGCCTCGTTAAAGAGCAGAATAGGCGTCTTGGCGACATTCTTGCAGAGTGAGCGGTAAGTGTCGAAGAGCTTCTTGATATTCTTTTCGCTCTCCCCTACCCAGCAACTCTTGATTTTATCCACATCAACGCGCATTATATCGCGGTTGGTGAGCCGTGCTATCTGATACACCGTTTCTGTTTTGCCTGTACCCGGAGCTCCGTAGAACATGCAGCAGAAACCGGGGCGCATACCCATGGCGCGGAGGCGTTTCTGAACGTCCTGAAACTTCTCTTCCGACAAAACGGAGGTAAGTTGTTCAATCTGCTTTTGCTCTGAGCTGTTGTAGATGAGCTTCTTGGGTGTGAGGTCAGATGCTTTTACAAGACCTTTGACAACGTTTGCTCCCGCGTTCATCAAATCCAACTCTGAGAGCAGCTTCTCCTTCGCCTTATCCGTGAGCTTGAAAGCTTCCGAGTTTGCCAATCCGTCTTCGTTGACGTTCTCTATCAGCTCTGTCAGGAAAAGGATTGAACGGCGGCAGCACAACGCTCGTCTTATGAACATGGGCATTGCGCGATTATCATAAATTCGGCTAATATCGCTGATAAGTATATTATTGTCGTTATTATTCACAAAAAGGTGAGCCATATAGATAAAGAGCAGCAGGTTCTCCTCGTCAAGTTGATATTGCCTGAGATTGGTGGCGAAGACAGAGTCTTTTATCTTTTCCAAATTTTCCAGAGTCTGCTGCTTCAGCGCTTCATAGGTCAGCTCGTCGTCTTCTAATTCCGCCTCCACATTAGAGAAGTAATCGAAGAATGCCTGAGTGTCTGTAATGGGTTGCGGCGTATAGATGTAGGGTTGATTTTTAACGAGCGAGTCCAGCACCTGAGCAGGGACCCGGAAACTCATGCAATGTTTGTTGCGATTCACGCGGATATAGCGTTGCTCTTCGAGAACGTTGATGTCGTCCATAAGACGCAGAATCTTGGTTGTTCTGCAGCCGATATATTTTGCTATCTCCGAAAGGAGAATGTGATTATCCTCGCTGCGGTCGACGAAAATCGACAACAGCACAACTTGAATGGGCGTAAGCTTCAGCTTTCCGGCGGCATATCTGATATGCATCGATGCCTTGTCGTAGAAATCCTTCTCCAGGTTTGAGTCTTCTACCATTTCAACGATGCTTTCAAACGACTCGAGAATGCTTTTGGGAGCAGCGGTCTTGACAGCGGTTACTTTCTTTGTGGTCTTTTCAGCGGTTGCAGCTTTGCTCATAGTTAACTTCCTCATGATAGAACAATTTTAAGATGACACTGCAAAGATACGGCAAAGGTGTATCATTTCACGATACAGCATCGAAGCTTTCTCCATTTATCGGGTAAAATAGAATAATGAGCACCTGACAACCCTTAGGTGCTAAAAGCCGTTATAAAGGTAAAAGACCGGCACAGGTCTCAAAACTCCGCAAATAAATCATGACACACAACGCCATTCATCCGCAAGATGAAATAAAGATTGAGATGTATTTGGAAGGCCGGAATGTATACACATATCAAGGCACAGGTTTTCACAACATTGAAGAGGCCATTGACGCCTGTTACAACGCTTCAAGTCTCACCGACCGTTCAGCCGAGGATTATGTCTTCACAGTGACGAATCTCACCAACGGCACCTCAGCCAGATATCGTATCAACGCAGGGCATCATGAGGTGATTCTTCCCGAAGAAAGGCCCTGAATAAAATTTTTGCAGCCGAAAACTTTTTTGTAATTTTGCAGCGCCGAATAGCCGAAGGTTAAAAATAAGTTTTGTAATCCTCATCGGAGGGCATTGTATATGCCGGATAAGATGACTGGGTAAAACCAATCTTTCTTGTTCGGCACTTTTTTGTCTTACTATAAAATGAAAAGTAATGAAGAGAGATGCCATTGATTTGGGTAAGACGCACATTCCGAGTCTGTTCAGAATCTATTTCGTGCCTACCCTTTTGGGCATGCTGAGCACATGTATCGTAACGGCCATCGACGGCATATTTGTGGGTCATGGCGTGGGCAGCGACGGTGTGGCAGCCGTGAATATAGCCTATTCGCCCATGATGCTACTCATAGGCATAGGGCTGATGCTGGGCATTGGCTGCTCGGTTGTCTCGTCCATACATCTGTCGCGCGGAGCGGTGCGTACGGCCCGCTTTAATCTGACTCAGGCCCTTGTGGCAGCCACCATCCTGGTATTGATATTTTGGGCTTTTGTATATTCTGCGCCCGTAAGTTTTGCCAAAGCCCTTGGAGCGTCGCCTACCCTGATGCCACTTGTGCTCGATTATCTGCTGTGGTTAACCCCGGGTATTCTGTTTTGCGTCTGGTCAATCATAGGCCTGTTCATCATAAGGCTCGACGGAGCGCCGCAATTGGCAATGTGGCTCAACATTATCCCCTGTTCGCTCAATGCCGTGCTCGACTATGTATTCATTTTCCCGCTTGGCATGGGACTGAAAGGAGCTGCCATAGCCACTTCCATAAGTATGGCCATAGGAGGTATCCTCGTCATGGTTTACTTAGGATGGTTTGCCAAGACCCTGCGCCTTATCAAACTCAAGTTATCGCGTAAGAGCATGAGGCTTGCCCTCCGCAATATCGGGTATCAGTCGCGCATTGGCGTCTCTGCGCTATTGGGAGAGGCTTCAATGGCGGTGATAATGTTTGTGGGCAATCAGATTTTCATGCGCTATCTCGGCGACGACGGTGTTGCAGCCTTCGGCGTAGCCTGTTATTACTGTCCTTTCATTTTCATGATAGGCAACGCCATTGCCCAGTCGGCACAGCCCATCATCAGCTTCAACTTCGGCAAAGGGAGTCTTGACAGAGTGCGAAACACCGAGCGACTGGCCATTATCACCGCCGGCATTTGCGGAGTCATAGTTACCTCCATGTTCGTCTTTATGCCGCGGCTGCTGGTTGCTCTGTTTATTGACCCGCATACAGAGGCTGCGAGGATGGCCATTGCAGGATTGCCCATTTTCTCCACCGCAGTCATCTTCTATATCTTCAACCTCACGGCAATAGGATATTTTCAGAGTGTGGAGCGCGTTAGGCCGTCAATCATCTTCGCGCTTTTACGAGGCTTTGTCATCATTGTACCCTCGTTCTGCCTCATGCCTTTGATTTTAGGCACCACAGGCATCTGGCTTGCTCTTGGTGTATCGGAACTGCTTACGGCTGTTTGCATAATTGCATTCTATATATACCATCATAGCTCTGCAAGAGCCTGACAGCAGTTCTAAAATTTTTTTGGGAAGCTGTAATAATATTTTACTTATATCGTCAATATTATGAAATCGCAAAATCATGAGACACCCCATAATAGCCGTTTCATCCGCAATGCTCTGTCTGTGCAACGCCTCAGCACAGACAGAGTCCGCCGACTCCATCAAGGTTCCCGAACTTGAAGAGGTGCCAAACTATTTTCAATTGTCAGTGTAATTGTTTAATTTCGGCGTATAGGTCAAAACGGGTGCTGAAATCCTTGTAACTAATATGAAAATCAGATATTTATGGCACTTCAAAGGTTTTGAATGGGTAAAATACGGCAAAAATATGTCGATTAATCGCCTGATTATCAGTATTATGCAATTTGGTGCATGCCTAAGAAAACCCATAAAAAACACCCGAAATGACCTATAAGTCTTAATTTCGCCGGTACTATACAAGCAGAAAATTTTTAACATGAACAGACTAATATCATACTTATTGCTGTCGATGATTTGTCTTGCAACAGGCTTGGCCCGTGAACCGGTGATAGATGCCGAACCCTCATTGCTCGAAGTGCATTACATCAGGACACAGATCACAGATACCACGCGACGCTCGGAACATTTCCTCAAGGACCCTGTAATGCTCCGTGTAGGCAAAACAAAATCTCTGTTCTGCGGCTCTAAGCGATTATTGGTAGACTCGCTGCGAGCAGTCAACCCCGACCTCGAATTTGCACTCTACAGGCAGACAATGGATAATAACCGACAAAACGGCACTCACAATTTGCCTTCGGGTTATTATGGCTCTTATATCTACAAGAACTACCCCGAAGGAAAGGTAACGGAGAAATGCCATTTCGACATGGAACAACGCCAATATGAGGAAGAGTGGGAAAAGCCGCGCTGGGAAATCTCCGATTCATCAAAGAATATCTTAGGTTATGAGTGTTTCAAAGCCACGACAGAATTCCGTGGCCGACATTGGACAGCATGGTTTGCCCCAGAGATTCCCTTATCTGACGGACCATGGAAACTCTGCGGACTTCCCGGAGTGATTCTTGAGGCTTATGATTCCTACCGTGACTACTCTTTTACCGCAACCGCCATACTGCAAGAGGGATTATCTGAGGTAGGATTCATGACATATGACGAAAGGAAAGGCGTAATGAAAAGCTCTCGCGATAAATTCTTCAACTCCTGGTGGCGTTTCAAAAATTCCAATTTCTCAGCTAAGATGAATGCCATGTATGGCAATCCGGCCAACCGGGGCAACGTCAGCGATAATAAGGCGCCGCTCTATGATGCTGAGGAAACTGATTATCCTCACGACCTATGAAACGCGTTTGTTTACTTCTGCTGCTTTGGGCTTGTGCATTATGTGCTTTGGCACAGGTCAGCGTCAAAGGCACCGTCGTGGAGAGAGGAACAAACGAAGCGTTACCCGGCGCGTCGGTGATAGTGAAGGGCGCCGACGGCAAGATAAAAAAGTTCTCAACTTCAAGAAAAGACGGGAGTTTCGATATGCAGATACCTGTCACTAAAGGCTGGAGGCTGGAGGTGGCGATGATGGGTTATGGCCGACAGTCGGTCAATCTCGACAGCGTAAGTTTCCCTCTTACTGTTTATCTTGAGCCGGGTGCCACGCTGCTGAAAGAGGTTACTGTAAAGGCTGACCGGATACGCGAACAAGGCGACACAATTTCATACAATGTGGGTAGTTTTGCGCAATCGCAAGACCGCACAATAGGCGATGTGCTGAAACGTATGCCCGGCATAGATGTGTCGCAGAGCGGCAAAATCCAGTATCAGGGCGAGGACATAAACAAGTTCTATATTGAAGGATCCGACCTTCTCGGCGGCAAATACGGGGTAGCCACCAACGGCATAAGCCACGAAGATGTGGGCGCTGTGGAGGTAATGGAGAATCATCAGCCCATGCAGGTGCTTTCGGGCATAGCTTTTTCAGATAAAGCCGCCATCAACCTCAAGTTGAAAAACAAGGCTAAAGCCACCTGGAGTTTCTATGGCGACGCCGGCGGCGGTTGGTCGTGGCAGCCGGAGGGTCCGCTGTGGGACGGCGAGCTCTTTGCAATGTGCGCAATGCCCGGTTTCCAGAACATCACCACTTTCCGCACCAACAACACCGGCGAAGACATCTCGGCATCAAACACCGACTTCTTTGCTGAAAGACGGGGCACAGGGCTGGAACAGTATGTGAGTGTGGGGTTGCCCGGCGTGCCGTCGCTGGAACGCAAACGCACCTTGTTCAACCGCTCTTTTCTTGTTTCAACCAACAATCTGTGGAAACTCAACAAGGGCGAGTTTAAAGCTAATGTGGATTATTCGTTTGACCGGGTCGTTGCGGATGCCTCGAACACAACCACATACTTTCTCGACGAGGGAAACCGCATCATCACCGAAAATCGCCGGGGAACGGAACATTCCCATTCTCTGAGCGGCAAGTTCATCTATGAGCTGAACCAAAAGACTGCTTTCATCAATAACACTTTGAAGACCAACATCGACTGGCACGACATACGGCTGGGCATGACCGGCTCTATCCCCAACACTCAAAAGGCCGATTTACCAGACTATTACGTCAGCAACCGCTTCAAGATGATACAGCGTTTCCAGGGCAAGCACCTTGTTACTTTTGAAAGTAATAATGAATGGGAATCTCTGCCACAGACGCTTCATGTAAGTGGAGAGAGAGGAGAGAGAGGTGAGGGCACGGAGGCGTTGTCATTGCATCAGAGTGTGAGCGACCATGCTTTCCACACTCACGAGAGTGCGGCATACGCGTTTTCGGTAAAAGGCATCACTGTTAGCCTGGAAGGGGGCATAAAGGGCTACTGGCGTTCAATGCGCTCTTCATGCGACCTCACAGAACTCCCCGGACTTACGGAGCTGCCTGACAAGTATGAATTCACCAATCTCATACACACCAATTCATTAACCGTCTATGCGGTTCCCAAGTTGGAATACTGGGTAAGGCGGATCAACTTCACTCTGAATCTGCCGGTGAGCTATGCGCATTATTCTTTCGACAAGGCCATTGCCAACCGCGATGAGGTCTATTTCTCCCCCTCATTAAAGCTCAGCTGGAAACCGAACAATCGCTTTTCGGGCACTATACGCGGCAGTCTGGGACGCTCGCCCATGAGTCTTAATCTGATTCATCCGGGGCTGATAATGACCAATTACCGCACTCTGCAATCGGGTGTAGACAATTTCTATAATTACTCATCGCAGAATGTGTCGGCAAGTTTCCAGTATAAGCATACACGCTACGGTCTGTTTGCCAACGGCATGCTTATGCAATCGTGGAATCACATTCCCTAC
>FR897847.1:70012-93429 GCA_000437495.1 Prevotella sp. CAG:485 | reverse complement strand
CCCTGGCACAGCAGCTTTTCGGCGACTATGTGGTTTACAGTTATTCCGACGCCAAGAACGACGGCAAGTCTTTTATGGCCATGGGCAACATCGGCAAAACGCTCGATTTCATGCGAGGCAGCTGCAACGTCAACAGTTCGTTCAACCGCAACGAATCGCATATGCTTTCACAGCAAAATGCGGTGAACACCGTCAGCAGTTCCTGGGGCGTAGGGGCAAGAATCAACGGCTCTCCATGGCGTTGGTTCAGTTTCGACTACAACCTGCGTTATGCTGAAAGTCGCCTGACCATGAACGGAGCCTCCGCACCGTGGCTGTCGGTGATGACAAATGATTTGAGTCTCAACTTCATTCTTGGCTCAAAATGGCAATGGCAGGTCAGCGGCGAACATTATCGCAATGAGATTAACGAAGGCAACTACAAATGCATAATGATGTTCGACACCAAACTGACGTTCAAAGCCTCAAAGCGTATCGAGCTGTCGGCCTCACTTACCAACATTCTCAACAAGACCCAATACAACTATACCACATACTCTCAGCTGTCGTCTTTCGAGAGTCAGCGCTCTCTCCGCGGCCGTCAGCTGCTTCTCTCAGTAACCATCAGAAAATGAAAAAGTCAGTTATTTTAACGATGCTTGCGGCAATGGCTGTCAGCCCGGTTTTCGCCCAAAAAGCCCTCGTAAAGGTGGAATATCTGGAAAATTACCGCAACTGGACTGATGCCAACGTAACGAATGATTTCCTGTTGCTGGCCGGAATCGAGGAATCGAGATATTTCAATCCGATGACTCAGACTGTTGACTCTATGCTCTCCACTCCTCAGGGCACGGTGCAGTACAACAGTATGGTTGAAGCCGCCAACGCCGCCGGACAACGCCCGTCGCTGTTGCCCAAAAGCAGGACTTACATCATCAAATATCCGCAAAAGCAAGAAATGCGCTGCTTTGAGGAGGCTGCTGGTGAACTCGGCAATTACTCTGAGCCTTTCAGCGAACAAAGCTGGCAGATAATCTCCGACTCTACAACAACCTTTCTCGGCTATGAATGTGTATTGGCGGAAGCAGACTATCACGGACGCCATTGGAAAGTATGGTTCGCACCTGAAATTCCGCTTTCCGACGGTCCGTGGAAGCTGTGCGGATTGCCCGGCATGATACTTAAGGCGACAGCCGACAACGGGGCTTATAACTTCACCGCCAAAGGCTTAGAAAATGTCAATATGCCGTTGCCGAAAAACGTCTATGGCCATGACATGTCGGAGAAAACGGATCGCAAAAAAATGCGCCAGCTGGAATGGTCTTTCTACAACAACAGCGCAGCTCAGTTTCAGGCTCAGTATGGAATCCAGATGCAGGACTCTCCGCTGCCCGCCGGATTCGACCTCATAGAAACAGACTACAAAACAAAATAATCAGCATGAGAAGGACTTTATTAGCTGCCGTTGGCTGCTTCATGGCTCTTGCCTCTTTGGCTCAGAACAACGCTGAAATAATTGTAAGCTACAATTTCAAATACCCCGGCATCAGCGGCAAAGAGAGGACTCAGAAAATGTCGTTGCTGGCTTCGACTGCCGAATCCAAATACTTCAACGACCTGAGTCTGTGGGTTGACTCGCTCAAATCCACCCCCGACGGGAAAGCCAAGTATATGGACATATTGAAAAAGGCGTGCATGACAACGGAACCCGACGGCTCTACTGTGTGGAACATGTCGAAAGGCCCCTACAAATCAATCTATACATACGTCTTCACCAATCCCGCCGAAGGGAATCTGACCTTATATAATAAATATGGCGAGGATCTTGGCTATTACACCGAGCCGCTGAAGGAATTGGAATGGACTCTGAGGGAGGACTCTACCGCCACCGTTCTCGGCTATGAATGTGTCATGGCCGAAAGTGATTATCACGGCCGCCATTGGAAAGCATGGTTTACTCCCGAAATTCCAATGCCTTACGGTCCATGGAAACTGCACGGGCTGCCGGGTATTATTCTCAAAGCCGAGGCTAACGGAGGGTTCTCTTTCACCGCCACCGGCATAGAACGCACTAACCGGCAGATAACGCCCATGTATCGGCAGGAGGAATACTCCAAAGTAGACCGCATGAAAGCCCTGAAGAACCATGAATATTACCGCAATAACGAAGAGAGCATAATGAATGCTCAGGGCCAGAATGTGAAAATCTACTCGCTTGACGAAAACGGCAATCAGGTGGCACCGCTCAAATATGACGGCCTGAAGCACTGCCTCGAACCCGACTACAAGATGAAGGGTAAATAGTTGGCTTTGAGCCCCTTTCTGCAACGGGGCTATAATCACACAGAAGTTTCTTTTTCTGAAAGGGAAAGCATAATTCGGAGTTGGAAAAATCTTCTTACTCCGAATTTTTGATTAATTTTGCGGGAAATAAGACCCATGGAAAAACTTGATGTTTTCGATTGCTCGAACATTTTCATAGCATGCTACTTCACCACCGACAAGGCTTGCAGCCACTGCAACCGCGAACATACGTTAATCTATATCTACTCCGGCGAACTCGACATCACGGAAGGAGGTCACACCACTACCCTGCGGCCCGGTGAGTGTGCTTTCCTACGGCGCGACAACCGTATGCTGCTCCACAAACACGCCTCTGAAGAGGGGCCTATCGGTCAGTAGTTCTGAAATTCTCAAACGACTTTCTAAAAGACTTCTACCGCAACCTGAAAAGCAATCAGATTCCCAAAGAGGCCAAGCGCAACACTTCGAGCCTCTATGTGTTGCCTCACAACCGGCCCGACATACGCAGTTTGTTTGAGTCGTTGTTGCCTTATTTCGATGCCGGTGTGAAGCCTGCCGATGAGATTCTGCGGCTGAAAATGACGGAAGGCTTATACACCATCCTCAACACCGACGTAAATCTCTATGCGTCGCTGTTTGATTTTGCAGACCCCTGGAAAATCAACATCATTGATTTCATGGAAAAGAATTACATGAATGAAATGTCGATGGCTGAGATAGCGCTTTACACCGGTCGGAGCCTGTCGACCTTCAAGCGCGATTTCCACCAATACAGCAATCTGACGCCGCAGAAATGGATTATCAGACGCCGTCTGGAAGCAGCTCATGAGTTGCTGCAGAAGGGTGGTAAAAAAATTTCCGACATCTGCTATGAGGTGGGGTTCAAAAACCTGTCGCATTTCTACAGGCTGTATAAGGAGACTTACGGCCTGACTCCCGGAATGGCCTGAAAGATGCTCCTGAGCCTGTCAGCAAACATATTTGAGCCGTGCAACAAACCGGGAAAATTTTTTCCTTTATATTTTTGCACCGAAAAAAAACAGACTCTATGACACAAAAAATAATAATCTTAATCCTGACGAGTGTCTTCACTCTTAACGCTATGGGACAGCAAAAAATAAATCAAACGGCAGGTCGCACTCAGCTTGGAGAGTTTGCGCCTGAATTTGCAGAACTCAACGACAATGTTCTGTTTGGACCGGATGTATGGAACAACCCCACTCTGAGTCTTCACGACCGCAGCATGATAACCATCTCCATTCTTCTTGGAAAAGGAATGATTGACTCGTCGTTCCGCTCGCATCTTGAAATGGGTAAGAAGCATGGCATAACGCGGGCTGAGATTACCGCGTTGCTCACTCAGGCAGCCTTCTATGCCGGATGGCCAAACGCCTGGGCAGGCTTCCGCGTAGCCAAAGAGGTTTGGGCCGATGATACCGCCGGAGATGACGCCAAGGCTACCTTCCAGCGTGGGATGATTTTCCCCATCGGCGAGCCTAACACCGCATACGCCAAATACTTCACCGGCAACAGCTACCTCGCGCCAATTTCAGGCGAACAGATTCCGTTTGCCAACGTTACCTTCGAGCCCCGTTGCCGTAACAACTGGCATATACATAAAGCTGCCAAGGGCGGCGGACAGATGCTTGTGGGAGTGGCAGGCCGCGGCTGGTATCAGGAAGAAGGAAAGCCTGTAGTGGAGATTCTGCCCGGCACAGTGATTCACATACCTGCCAACGTAAAACACTGGCATGGCGCTGCAAAGGACTCATGGTTTGCGCACCTGGCCTTCTCGGTGCCCGGCGAAAAGACAGAAAATGTATGGCTTGAACCGGTGTCTGACCAAGAATATGACAAGCTGAAATAACGCGCCTTTTCAAGGAGGAAAACCAAAGGAGGATATGCGGCGGTGGCTCACATATCCCCCTTTAATTTTGCTCTCTAATCTTTGTGTGTTGGCCTCGTTGTGTGTTGGGCCGATCTCGGCCCAATTACTTAGCTCTAAGAGCAAAGCCTCCGCCGGGTGCCAGGTGTAATTTCAGAGAGGGCGAAGCCGTCATCACTGTGCGTTTGTAATCGCGGGCGTTGCGGTTGGCATTCACGCCGTCGGTAAATACATCGAGCTGCGTTCCCTCAGGCAGGAAGCTCAGGTCGAGAACAATGTCGCGAGGAGTCCAGTTGGTGATACCGCCGATATACCATTTATCGCCCTTGCGGCGTGCCGTAACTATATATTCGCCCAATTTGGCCTGAAGCACGCGAGTCTCATCCCATACCGTAGGCACAGAGGCTATGAAGTCGGTACATTCCTGTTCGTCGGTGTAGTTCGACGGACTGTCGCACAGCATATTGAGTGGCGAATCGAATACCATATAGAGAGCTAACTGATGCGCCCTTGTACCCTGACTCATGGGGTCATCATATACAGGATAATAGTCGCGCTTGGTGGCATTGCGCATGGCACCCTGAGTATAATCCATCGGACCTGAAGCCTGACGCAAGAAAGGTATCTGCACATCATAAAGCATCTGGTCGAGCGTATCAGGCGACCATTTCATCTGCTCCAGACCATTCACACCCTCAAAATTTATCACATTGGGGTAAGTGCGGTTCAGACCTGCCGGCTTGGCTGTGCCGTGAAAGTCGAGCAACACTTTATTGCGGGCTGCCGTTTCCGAGGCCCTGTAGAGGAAATCGTTGATTATCTGGTCATCGGCGTCCATAAAATCCACCTTGAAGCCCTTTATGCCCATTTCGGCATAATGCTTCACCACCTTCTCCATGTCGCGGTCGAAGGCTATGTAACCGGCCCAGAGAATAAGACCCACATTTTTGTCGGCTGCATTTTTTACCAGCATAGGCAAATCAATCTCCGGCACCACCTGCATCAGGTCAGCTTTCTTATTCACCGCCCAGCCCTCGTCGAGAATCACATACTCAATGCCGTTTTTTGACGCGAAGTCAATGTAGGCATTGTAAGTGTCGTTGTTGATGCCGGATTTAAAATCCACATTGCGAATGTTCCAGGCGTTCCACCAGTCCCAGGCCACCTTACCCGGTTTTATCCAAGAGGTGTCTGCAATGCGCGGCGGTTTGCCCAGCAAATACGACAGGTCGGAGGTTGCCAGAGTCTTGTCATCGCCAATCACCATGATTCGCCAGGGGAAAGAGCGTGCGCCCTTGGAGTCGGCGATATAAGGCCAGCGTTCCTGCACCAGCATCTGCAGGTTGTTGTGGCCGCCCTGTTGCCTCATTTTCGGATAAGGAGCCCACACGCCGCTCAGCTTGCCCGAGTCGCTGCGGTTCAGATACATACCCGGATAACCTTCCAGGTCTGACTCGGTTATCAGCACCTTGACATCAGGTGCAGGCTCCACTGCCATCGGCAGAAAAATCAGCTTACCGGGGTCAAGTCCGTCGACGTTTGTGGTGGTATAGATATTCTCAAACGAGCTGAAGAACTGGCTCTCGAAATCAGGTTTCTTGTGTCTGGCACGAACGTAGGGAGCTATGGCCGGAACATCGCCTGAGAAGGTATATTCGGCCGTTTCATCTTCCACCCGCAGCGGTTTGGCGGCTGTGGTTACAAACCTATACGCCACTCCGTCGTTGTATGCGCGGAATTCCACTCTCCACTGTTTGCCAAGCGACAGGGTTAGGCCGTTGTAATGGTCGCGGATTTTGTCGTGACGATATACGGGCGTTTTCACCATCTCGTCAACCGAGGTGCGTTTGATAACCTTGGCTTTGCCGCGCCCTACAACGGTGCCGTCGGTCAGCGTCATGCCTATCTCCGAGGGCTGCATAAGGGTCTGTCCGTTGTAGCTGACGGAGTATTTGAGGTTCTTTCCGGCAGTTATCTCGGCTGAGATTTTGCCGTCGGGTGATGTGAGGATAAAGGGGGCTGCCGTGGCGGAAAAGGCTGTCAGCACAGCTCCGAGGGCAGCTAAGAGTTTATGGATTTTCATGATGAAAGATGTTTTTGCAGATGACAGGTCATGGGGTGCTTCCGGCTCGGTGACGTGGAAGGCGAAAAGCCTTATGCAAAGCCGGATAAAGCCGGGTTGCCGGCACGCTGTCGGGCGCCGATATGCAAAATTAATAAAATATGTTGAAATCAGGGCGTTGGCGGTTGGATAATATTTTGTAACTTTGCAGAAAATTTTAAGCAAGATGCACACGCAGCCTAAAGCTACCCTCATGTTGCAAGACGGGACGTGTTTTGAAGGCCGTTGCTTCGGCAGCAGCGTCAACACCAGCGGCGAGGTAGTGTTCAACACTGCCATGACCGGATACCCGGAAAGCCTCACCGACCCATCTTACGAAGGCCAGATATTGGTTACCACTTATCCCCTGTTGGGCAATTACGGTGTTCCGAACCGAATGGTCACGGAATCGGACAACGAAACGGAACTTGACCCTCATTTTGAATCGAGCCATATTCACTGCAAGGCAATAATTTGTCAGGATTACAGCACTCATGCAAGCCATTGGCAGGCAGGGCGCACTCTCAGCGACTGGTTGAAGGAAGAGAACATACCCGGCATAACGGGTATCGACACCAGAGCGCTGACAAAGCATCTGCGCGAAAAGGGCTCCATGCTTGGCAAAATCATTATTGAAGGTGCCGGTGAGGAGCCTGATTTTTATGATCCCAACCGCGAGAATCTGATTGCCCGGGTCAGCACCCGTCAGCCCCGCGAATTCGGCAGCGGCGAGAAGCATGTAGTGCTTGTGGACTGCGGCACGAAATACAACATCATAAGGTGTCTGGTAAACCGCGGTGTTAAGGTTACTGTGGTGCCATGGGATTACGACTTCACAACGTTGCCCTACGACGGTCTCTTCATCAGCAACGGTCCTGGCAACCCTGACCTGGCTGAAAAGACGGTGGAGAATCTGCGCAAGGCTTTTGCCATAGGCAAACCTATTTGCGGCATCTGCATGGGTAATCAGCTGCTCGGCAAAGCTGCCGGCGCCAAAATTTTCAAGCTCAAATACGGACATCGTGGCCACAATCAGCCGGTGCGCAAGGCCGGCACTGACCTCTGCTTCATAACTTCGCAAAACCACGGTTTTGCCATTGACCACAGCACGCTGCCCGCCGACTGGGAGCCTCTGTTCATAAACATGAACGACGGTACCAACGAGGGCATTCGCCATAAGAGCAAACCTTTCTTCTCGGCTCAGTTCCACCCCGAAGCAAATTCCGGACCCAAGGACACTGAGTTTATTTTCGATGACTTCATTTCAATGCTTTAACCCCGTCAGACTCACACTATGAAAGAATAACACTATGAAAGAATACAAGAAAGTGCTCCTTCTCGGTTCCGGAGCTTTAAAGATAGGCGAAGCCGGTGAGTTTGATTACAGCGGTTCGCAGGCGCTTAAGGCGCTGAAGGAAGAGGGCATTGAAACGGTGCTTATCAACCCCAATATCGCCACGGTACAGACGTCGGAAGGATTTGCCGACAAGATTTATTTCCTGCCCGTAACGCCCCTCTTTGTCCGCAAGGTGATAGAGAAAGAGCGTCCCGACGGCATCATGCTGGCCTTTGGCGGACAGACGGCCCTGAATTGCGGCGTAACGCTTTATCAGGACGGTGTTTTGGAGGAATATGGCGTGGATGTGCTCGGCACTCCCGTACAGGCCATTATGGACACTGAAGACCGCGAACTGTTTGTGGAGCGGCTCAACGAGATAGACGTAAAGACCATCAGCAGCGAGGCCTGCACAGACCTTGATGAGGCTCGGGCAGCTGCCCGCCAACTCGGCTATCCGGTGATTGTGCGCGCCGCATACGCCTTGGGAGGCCTCGGCTCCGGTTTCTGCGACAATGAGGAACAGCTTGTGGCGCTGGTGGAGAAGGCGCTCACTTTCTCCCCTCAGGTGTTGGTGGAGAAATCGCTTAAGGGCTGGAAAGAGGTGGAGTATGAAGTGGTGCGCGACCGCTACGACAACTGCATCACGGTGTGCAACATGGAGAACTTCGACCCTCTGGGCATACACACCGGCGAGAGCATTGTGGTGGCGCCGAGCCAGACGCTGAGCAACGACGATTATCACACGCTGCGTGCCCTCGCCATAAAAATCATACGCCACATAGGCATTGTGGGCGAATGTAATGTGCAGTATGCCTACGACCCTCAGAGCAACGATTACCGCGTCATAGAGGTCAATGCGCGACTGAGCCGCTCGTCGGCTTTAGCGAGCAAAGCCACGGGGTATCCGCTGGCTTTTGTGGCCGCTAAGTTAGGTCTCGGTTTCGGTCTGTTCGAGCTCAAGAACTCCGTAACGAAATCCACATCAGCCTTCTTCGAGCCGGCTCTCGATTACGTTGTGGTGAAGATACCTCGCTGGGATTTGAGCAAATTCCATGGCGTAAGGCGCGAGATAGGCTCGTCGATGAAATCGGTGGGCGAGGTGATGGCCATTGGCCGCACTTTTGAGGAGGCCATACAGAAGGGTCTGCGCATGATAGGTCAGGGCACACACGGCTTCGTGGAGAACCGCGAGCCCAAGATGCCCGATTTGGATTTGGCGCTCAGCCAGCCTACCGACAAACGTATCTTCGCCATTGCCAGGGCTTTACGCAAGGGTTACAGCGTGGAGCGTATTCACGAGCTGACAAACATTGACCGCTGGTTTCTGCATCGTCTGGCCAACATCACCAATACGCGCGATGAGCTGGAGCGCTTCAATAATGTTGAGGAGCTGCCGGCCGAGCTTCTTCGCCGAGCCAAGGAGCAGGGCTTCAGCGACTTTCAGGTGGCCCGCGCACTCTATGGTGACCGCATGACGGCCGAGAGCCACGCGCTTAGCCTCACTGTGCGCCGCCGCCGCAAAGAGCTGAACATTCTGCCGGTGGTGAAACAGATTGACACCTTGGCAGCTGAATATCCGGCACAGACCAATTATCTGTATCTGACCTACAACGGTCTGGAGAACGACATTTGTTATGAGCATGACCGCAAATCGGTGGTTGTGTTAGGCTCAGGTGCCTATCGCATAGGCAGTTCGGTGGAATTCGACTGGTGCGGAGTGAATGCTCTGCTTACAGCCGCCAATCACGGTTTCCGCCCGGTGATGATAAATTACAACCCCGAGACGGTATCCACCGACTATGATATGTGCGGCAGGCTCTATTTCGACGAGCTGAGCTTTGAACGCGTCATGGATATTCTGGAGCTGGAAGAGCCTTACGGCACTATTCTCAGCACCGGCGGCCAGATTCCCAACAACCTCGCCGTAAGGCTCGACCACGAACACGTGAAGATTCTTGGCACTCAGGCCGAAGACATTGACCGCGCCGAAGACCGCAACAAGTTCTCTTCGCTGTGCGACGAACTGGGCATTGACCAGCCGCGCTGGCGCGAGCTGACGAGCATGGATGCCATTCAGGAGTTCGTTGACGAGGTTGGATACCCCATTCTGGTGCGTCCAAGCTATGTGCTTTCGGGAGCCGCCATGAACGTTTGCTCAAACGACGAGGAGCTGCACCGTTTCCTGCAGTTGGCTGCCAATGTTTCAAAGAGTCATCCTGTGGTGGTGAGCGAGTTCATTCAGCAGGCCAAGGAGATAGAGATGGATGCTGTGGCTCAGAACGGCGAGATAAAACTCTATGCAATTTCCGAGCATATAGAATTTGCAGGCGTCCATTCGGGCGATGCCACCATACGTTTCCCGTCGCAGAAGCTCTATGTGGAGACCATACGCCGCATCAAAAAGATTTCGGGCAAGATAGCCAAAGCGCTGCATATCTCCGGTCCGTTCAACATTCAGTTCCTTGCCAAGGACAACGCCATCAAGGTGATAGAATGTAATCTGCGTGCCTCTCGCTCCTTCCCGTTTGTGAGCAAGGTGTCGAAACAGAATTTCATCACAGCCGCCACACAGGCCATGCTCGGGCTTCCGGTTGACAAGCCGTCAAAGTCGGCCTTCGATTTGGATTATGTGGGCATCAAGGCGTCGCAGTTCAGCTTCTCGCGTCTGCAGGGCGCCGACCCGGTGTTAGGCGTGGATATGTCGTCGACCGGCGAAGTAGGCTGTCTGGGCGATGATACTTCGGAAGCGCTGCTGAAAGCCATGCTGGCAGTGGGCTACACAGTGCCTCGTCATGCTGTGCTGATGTCTTCGGGCACCATCCGCCACAAAGTGGAGCTTTTAGACGGCGCCCGCAGGCTTACGCGCAAAGGGCTGACCATATATGCCACCGAGGGCACTTGCCGCTTCCTGAATGAAAACGGTGTGCCTGCCATCCGCGCTTACTGGCCTGCCGAGGAGGGCTCACCGAATATCGACGAGCTGCTTCACTCGCACGAAATAGACATGGTCATAAACATCCCCAAAGACCTTACTCCCAAAGAGCTGAGCAATGGCTTCAGGGTACGTCGCACAGCCGTGGACCTCAACATTCCCCTCATCACCAATGCCCGTCTGGCGTCTGCCTTTATCAAAGCTTTCTGCGAAGTTTCGCCCGAGGAGATGGAGATAAAGCCCTGGGAAGAGTACTAATCTCAGCCCCCAACTAATACACCTCGGACTAACCGGTTTGACTCATGAGCCGGTTGGTCCGAGCTGATTTTACCTATACATGGCCAATTGTCGCCTCCTCTGCCCTATTGTTTAAAAATTCCCTAACTCCACGATTTATCAACCATTTGCGCTTGGAGTTAAACTTATGAAAATGTTAAAACAGCATACATTTAATAACTTTTATTAGAATTGGTTGTTTTAGTATAAAAACGAAATCATAAGTAGTTAAACTTTGCAGCCCCGACAGAAACAGGGAGTGTGGTAAACGAGGTTCTTCCGGCTTCTAAGAGTTTCTTGGGGATGTCTTCACCCAAAGACGCGATGGCAATATCCTTGCATATGCCACTCACAAAAAACTGCAACAGAAACATCAACCGCAAGAACCTCAGATTTTACATTTCAACACTATGAAAAAGATTGTAATGCTTGTGGCCATGGCCGTTATCTCACTGAGTGCCTTTGCACAGAACTGGTACGTAGGCGGCACACTCAACGCATGGCGTGAATCCTCCGACAACAAAACTGAAGTAACAATCAAACCTGAGGTTGGCTACAACTTCAACCAGACCTGGTCTCTTGGCGGCGCCATCGGCTGGCAATACAACTACAACGACGGCTTCAAGACCAACGTCTTCGCTATCTCACCTTATGTACGTGCTACCTACGCACGCGTGGGCATCGTCAGCTTCTTCGTTGACGGCGGCTTCACCTACGGTCTTGGCAAAACCAAACATGGCGACCTGAGCAGCAAAACAGTAAACATGTGGGAAGTAGGTTTCCGTCCCGGCCTGAGCGTCAACATCAACGAGCATGTAGGCATTCTGGCACACGTTGGCTTCCTCGGCTATCGCACCGCCAACAAAGCCGGTAAAGCAGCCGGTCTGCCCGAAGGCGGCGGCCTGAAACTCTCGAGCAGCGACCTCAACTTCGGCTTCTACTACAACTTCTAACCCACCCCAGCTACCGAAGCTCAGTTACAAACCGAAGGCAAGTTAGAAACTGAAGCTAAGTTACAGACTGAAGATCAGACACTTAGATAGAAGCTAAGTTACATAAACAGGAGTTTTAACCCTTCTGTAACCACTCATACCGGAGGCTGCGCCATCTTATTGGTGCAGCCTTTGATTTTATTCAGCCGCCGATGCAATCCTCAACAACGCTCCAAGACGCAATGTCGGTTTATGTATAAAAATTGGGTAATTTTGCACTTGCCAGTTGACTCTAATGCGGCGTAAAAAGAATCATTTGTTTGGGATTATTATATCGAACGTGTATATTTGCAGACATTTTTATTTTAATTCTTTCACAAAAATACATAATTTTTGTGATATGACAAAGCCCCGGCTTGGGAAAGTCAGGGCTTTGTTTTTATGTTATGCAACATGTTAAGTTGTGAAAAGGGAGTGTACCAGAATTTTGATACTCACCCCGCCTTCTTATTAAGCAAGAGGCGCTAAGAAGCAGTGCGTCTGGTGGGATGAAGGAGCGGGCGCAAGTGGTAAAAGTTGTAGTGCGCCCCAATAGGAGATGCACAGGAAATGAATTGCGACAGTTAATGATAATTTACCTCTCCACTGGTCAACAAATATCCTTCATCATCTACTGCCATGCCAACTGTTGTGCCACAAGAAATTGCTTTTATCCCGTCAGCCACCTTTACCGGAATAATTCTGTTCTCCAGAGTGCCATCGCCAAGTTGCCCTATGCTATTGGCTCCAAAAGACCAAAGTGAGCCATCGTTACGTATAGCCATAGTAAATAAATTACCGGCCGACACCTTACGTACATTATCCATAACCTTTACAGGGGTTAGACGTTTAGTAGTAGTGCCGTCGCCAAGTTGTCCATATTTATTCCATCCCCATGCCCAAAGTGAACCATCGCAGCATAAGGCTAATGTATGGGCAAAACCGGTCGACACCTGCTTGACGTTATCCATAATCTTCACCGGACGAAGGCAATCGCTTGTGGTGCCGTTGCCCAGTTGGCCAATGTTATTCTTTCCCCACACCCACAATGTACTGTCGCAACAAACCGCTGCAACATGAGTACTACCCGCTGATACCTGCCGTACATTGTCCATAATATGTCTACTCTCACTTAGAGAGTAGCGCTGGAAAGGCTTCCCACCAATGAGAATCCCATGCAAGTTTGTTCCAAATCCCCAGAGAGAATTTTCGTCATCTATGTAAAGGTAGATACCGTAACCTGTCTCTACAGAGTCACATTTGTGTTGTGCTGAAGCACTTATAAAAGCCGAAACCAGAATCAGAAGGCTGAATATAAGTTTTTTCATTCTACAGATATTTAAGTTTCTTGTTCACATTTAGGATTTCAAAAATCGCTTTACCATTCAGATGATGGATAAATGGATAAATTAACAAAATTAATAATAAATTTGCTAATGACAAAATCTTCGGAAGAACCAGTAATCAGTATAAATATCTTTTAGATAAATTTGTAACCCATTCAAAAACAACCTTCTGCATTTTTACTAATTAGGAAATAAATATTACCTTTCAAACCCCAATAAACCATCAATTTGTTTGCAAAAGAAGTTGGACTAATTTTCAATTTATAGCCGCTAAAATGTGGCGAACCCGGATGGGAAAGGGCAGCGATGAAGAGAGAAAGAGAGAACAAAGACAAAAGTAACAGTTCTTTTTCCACACATTTTCCAAGCCCCAATTGGCGATGAAAAGTTTAACAATATTTAACATTAAGGGGTAAATGGCTGATTGCAGGGAATTAGCTTTGTTATGGAATGAAAGGTAGTGGGTTAAACAAGGTACTATGTTTTGCATAGTGCCGTTTTTTACATACCTTTGCACCGGATTCTTACGGACATGCCTGTATCCGGTCTTGAATCCAACAGGCAAATGAAACAAATCTCAGATTTCTATCTGAAAAGAATGCAAAGAACCAACAGGAACAAATGAACGGAATTTTATTATCGTTTGCATTAGCCACAGCATCAGTAGCCGCCGCAGCTTCGCCATACTGCATTCAGGCAAACGTGCTTGATGCCATGACTGCCGAGACCTTACCCGGAGTAACATACACTGTTTTTGCCGCCAACGACACGCTGCACAGTGTGGCCGCCGGCATGACGGCAACTAACGGTGAACTGAAGGTGGAACTACCCTCTGCCGGCAATTACATCCTCAAGCTGAATTTAGCCGGACAGAAGCCTTTAAGCACTTCTTTCGCTGTTACGGAAGAGAAACCTGTGGCTATGCTCGGTGCCTTGGCCATGCAATCGGAAGGTGAAGCGCTCGACGAGGTGGTGATTACCGGACGGCGCCCTGTGATAGAGGCGACAGGCGACAAGGTGAGCTACAACCTGACGGAGGACCCGTCGACGCAGACTCACACTGTGCTCGAAATGCTGCGCAAGGTGCCTATGGTAACGGTTGATGCTCAGGACAACATTATGATTAACGGCCAGAGCAACTTCAAGATTTACCTCAACGGCAAGGAAGACCCCATGCTCAGTCAGAATGCCTCAACAATACTGAAATCGCTGCCTGCTTCGGCCATAAAGCGCATTGAGGTGATTATGGACCCGGGTGCCAAATACGACGCCGAGGGCGTTGGCGGCATTCTCAACATCATCACCGAAACTCAGGCCAGCACCGACGGCCAGATGGCCACTCTGCAGCTTGGTGCAGGTCCGGATAACGGCAATGCCTCTGTCTACGGCATTATGAAGCACAACAAGGTAACGGCCAGCGTCGACGTAAGCTATTACCGAAACTTCGGCAACCGCACCAACGACGCATCTATCATCCGCAAGAACTTTAGTGCCGAGAACCCCTCTACAATAGACCAGGAATCGAAAATGAGCGACTCCAATTCGTTCCTGCAGGGCGATGTGCATCTTAGCTGGGAGCCTAACGAAAAGAATCTCTTCACGGCCAGTGCCAGCGGATACGGAGGCTGGGGAAGGCAGAACTTCGACGGCACGTCAGACATCTACGGTAAAGGTTCCGCTCTCCTTTCGCACACGGCTTCGCGCATTCGCGGCAAATGGTCGTGGGGTTCGGTAACAGCCAACACAGGCTATCAGCACAACTTCAATGCCGAGGGACACAACATCATTCTGTCGTATCAGTATGTTCATGGGCTGGATAAAAACAAACAGTACAACACCACTCTTGAAAGCAATGAGCCGGGTTATGTGCCCTGTATGTACGACTACACCAACTCTCCTTCCAACGAGCACACGGTGCAGCTCGACTACACCAACCCCATCAGCAAATACTTCACTCTGGAAGCAGGCGCCAAGGGTATCTTCCGCCGCAACAGCTCTGACGGCTACACCATGAACGGACCCGACTGGGACAACCTGGTTATGGCCGAACACAACGACGTTGACCTGAAACAGAATCAGGATGTGGCTGCCGGTTACGCCTCCTATTCGGGCACCTTCGGCAAATTCGGATTAAAGGCCGGTCTGCGCTACGAATACACGCGCATGTCGGTGAAATTTAAGACTCCGGGTTACGACAATTTCTCGACCAATCTCAACGACTGGGTGCCGAATGCGTCAATCAGTTACTCCTTCACCCCTATGCAGAATCTGTATGCCAGCTATCAGCAGCGCATCCGTCGCCCGGGTGTGGATGAGCTGAACCCTCATGAAAGCGAATACATAAACGACTTCTTCCAGCGCGGCAACCCCGACCTGACGAGCGAGAAAAGCCATATCGTGGCTCTCTCCTACTCCAACTTCAGCGGCAAATTAGGCATCAACCTGCGCACATCCTACTCTTTCTCTAACAACCGCATAGCCACTCTGCAGACCGTTGAAGGCGATAAATTCTTCTTCACATACGCCAACGTAGGCAGCCAGAAAGACTGGGACATCAACGCCTTTGTAAAATATCAGATTAACGGATTGATGGACGTTTCGGGCAATGTGGGACTGCGCTACACCAATCTGCGCTACAAAACGCAGAATATGGGCAACCACGGCTGGAATCTCAGCTTTAACGCCAACTACAACTACTCCATGCCATGGAACATGAAGCTCAACGCCTACGCCGGCTTCTTCACCAAGCGTTATGAACTGCAGGGCACTCAGGGCGGCTTCGACTACCACGGCATAAGCATAACAAAAGCCTTCTTACAGGGCGACAAACTGAAAATAACCCTTTCGGGCAATAATTTCGCTCATCCCACCGTCAAAGGAAAAATGGACACCTACGGCGCAGACTTCCGCAACACAATGCGCATGAATGTGGCTGTATGGAGCGTTCAGCTTTCGGTAGGAATCACCCTGGGTTCGCTCCAGACAAATGTAAGTCGCGTGGCCAAGCAAATTGAAAACGACGACGTGCAGCAAAGTCAGGGCGGCGGCTCCATGGGAGGCATGAACAACTAAGACCCTATGCCTATAAACAAAGAGAACATAGCCACGCAGATGCGCAAGGGAATCATGGATTATTGCTTCCTGATAATCCTTGCGCATCGGCGTGCGTATCCCAGCGAAATAATCACCGGTCTTCAGCAAGTGGGCCTGAGCGTAAAAGAAGCCACTGTATACACCGTGCTCAACCGTCTCACCAAAGAGGGCAAGGTAACCTATCAATGGGAAGAATCGCCCTCGGGCCCCCCACGCAAATACTTCCTCATAACCATGCTCGGACAGGAATACCTGAAGGCAACGGCTGAAGTATGGCATGAGATTTCAACCTCCATCAACAAACTCAACAACATTTCCGACAACCAATGCAACCCACAATCAATGTAAACCTCGGAGGGCTTCAGTTCACTCTCAACGACTGCGCTTACCGTCTCATGGACGAATATCTGAACTCTTTGGCCGAAGTGTTCAGGGCTCAGCATCTCGATGCTGAAGAATTGGTTGCCGACATAGAAGTGCGGTGTGCCGAGATTCTGTCGACCGAGCATGACCGGTTTCATTATATAATAACGGAAGGCGACATCAACGCTCTCATCGACCGCATGGGGCGCCCGGAAGAGATAATGGAGGAGCAGGTTACGGAATCGGCAGGCTACGAAAATATCAACGTCAAGGAGACGTTTGTGAAGCCGCCTGTCTACCCCATGCCAAACCAGCCTTTGCGCAAGAGGCTTTACCGCATACGTCAGGGCGCCGAGTTGGGCGGCGTTTGCGGCGGTATTGCAGAATATTGCGGATGGGATCCCACTTACGTGCGCATAGCCACCATAATACTGGCATTCCTGTCGGCCTCTACAATTGCCATTGCATATCTTATATTATGGATTGTGATACCTCAGGCCAAGACACCTCTGCAGGAAATGGAGCTGCGCGGCGAATCGCCCACACTCAACAACATCGGCAACACTGTAAAGCAAGCCTTTGGGTTCGGCTCCAACAAAAAGGACTCGAAAAACAGCGCTTGTGAAGTGCAGTTTGAGAAACTGACTCCCGACACGGGCAAAAAGAATGTGAAACGTACCAACCGTTTCTTCTCGGGCCTGATGAAAGTGCTCATGGCCCTTGCCGGACTCATTTTCATACTCATCACAGCCGGCCTTGTGGTTATCTTCATCACCTATTTCTGCTACGGCATAATAGAGTTTTTCAACACTCACAACACACCCATAAACTTCGGCTTCTATCTCAGCGTTCTCGGCCTGGGCTGTCTGGTAGTAGGCATACCGCTGTCGTTCTGCGTATACCTTATCAGCGGAGCTTTGTTCCGGCCCAACAGAGACCGCAGGATGAAACCAGCATGGCGGCTTGCCCTCTTCATTGTATGGACGATAGCCGTGATACTGTGCGTGAAAGTTTCACGCTACTATCAGTCGATGCCGCTCGACTGAAGCGTGCTCGCCAAGACTCCGAAACAGATTCTCATAACATAAACTTGCTTAATTTGGCGCAGGATATGACGCTCTTGTCATACCCTGCGCCGCTGTTGATTAAGAATATTTCACCTTTGCAACTCGCTGACTCATAGAATTTTAGCACTTCATAAAGAATTTTTTATTTGCCACCGATACTTTTAGCATATTATTTGTTAATAAGATAAACACACAATAAGAATAAAATTAAATCTATAATACTATGTCAAAGATTATTGGTATAGACCTCGGCACGACCAACTCCTGTGTAGCCGTGCTCGAAGGAAAAGAACCGGTAGTGATACCTAACAACGAAGGCCGTAACACCACGCCTTCAGTAGTAGCATTCGTCGACGGCGGCGAACGTAAAGTTGGCGATTCAGCCAAACGTCAGGCCATCACTAACCCCACACGCACCATTTACTCCATAAAACGTTTTATGGGTGAGAAATGCGGTCAGGTAGAAGAGGAAATCAAACGCGTACCCTACAAAGTGGTATGTCAGAATGATATGCCGAAAGTAGACATCGACGGACGCGACTACACCCCGCAGGAAATTTCAGCCATGATTCTTCAGAAGATGAAGAAGACAGCCGAAGATTTCCTTGGCGAGACCGTAACGGAAGCCGTTATCACGGTGCCGGCATATTTCGACGACTCACAGCGTCAGGCCACCAAAGAGGCCGGCGAAATAGCAGGCCTTAAGGTTCGCCGCATCGTTAACGAGCCTACCGCAGCAGCCCTTGCCTACGGCCTCGACAAATCAACCAAAGAACAGAAGATTGCCGTATTCGACCTTGGCGGCGGCACATTCGATATCTCCATCCTGGAGCTTGGCGACGGCGTATTTGAGGTTAAATCAACCAACGGCGACACGCACCTCGGCGGCGACGACTTCGACCACGTAATCATCGACTGGCTGGCCGACGAGTTCCAGCAGGAGGAAGGCATGAACCTGCGTCAGGACCCCATGGCAATGCAGCGTTTGAAAGAGGCTGCCGAAAAGGCCAAGATTGAGCTTAGCTCATCGACCTCAACGGAAATCAACCTCCCCTACATCACAGCTAACCAGAGCGGCCCGAAACACCTGGTAAAGACTCTTACCCGCGCCAAATTCGAGGCTCTCTGCCACAACCTCATCGAAGCCGTTGTGCCTCCCTGCGTACAGGCTCTTAAGGATGCAGGCTTCAGCGCTTCGCAGATTGACGAAGTAATCCTGGTGGGCGGCTCCACACGTATCCCGGCCATTCAGGCAAAGGTAAAGGAAGTGTTCGGCAAAGAGCCCAACAAAGGCGTTAACCCCGACGAAGTAGTGGCAATAGGCGCAGCCATCCAGGGCGGCGTGCTGAGCGGCGACGTGAAGGACGTTCTTCTGCTCGACGTAGTGCCTCTGAGCATCGGCATTGAGACCCTCGGCGGTGTAATGACCAAGCTCATTGAAGCCAACACCACTATTCCTACCCGCAAGAGCGAAACGTTCTCTACAGCAGCCGACAATCAGCCTGAGGTAACGGTACGCGTATTCCAGGGCGAGCGTCCCATGGCAGCCGACGACAAGCTCCTCGGCGAATTCAACCTCGGCGGCATTGAACCCGCTCCGCGCGGCGTGCCTCAGATTGAGGTAACCTTTGAGGTGGACGCCAACGGCATCCTCAACGTAACGGCCCGCGACAAGAAAACCGGCAAAGAGCAGAGCATCCGCATCGAAGCCAGCAGCGGTCTTACCGACGCAGAGATAGAACGTATGCGCACCGAAGCCAAAGCCAACGAAGAAGCCGACAAGAAAGCTAAAGAGCGCGCCGAGAAGCTCAACCGCGCCGACAGCGTCATCTTCCAGGCAGAACGTCAGCTGGCTGAATGGGGCGACAAAGTTCCCGCCGACAAGAAAGCCAACGTAGAAGCCTCCATAGCCAAGCTCAAAGAGGCTCACAAAGCACAGCTGCTCGAAGACCTTGATATGTATGAGAAACAAATCACCGAAGGTCTTCAGGCAATAGCTCAGGACGTAGCAAACGCACAGGCAGCCGCCGGCGCACAGGCAGGTCCGCAAGCCGGTCCTCAGCCCGGAGCCAACCAGACTCATCAAAGCGGTAACCCCGATGTTGAAGACGTCAACTTCGAGGAAGTGAAGTAATCCAGCCAACCAACGATAGCAAAATGGAGTGTAGCTCAGCGAGTTGCACTCCATTTTTATTTGCATCTTTTTCTCCGAATACTTGTTTTCTATCGATTTTTAGCTTATATTTGTATCAAAATTGTACCGGAACTTATTCTGGCGTTGAATTGTCCTTATGATACTTATTTGACGTTAAAGTGATACAAGTTAAAAGTTATGCCAGAAAGCAAAGCCAAAATAATGCGCCACTGCATCGTGTGCGGGAAGCCATTCCTCGCCAAAAGTGTCAACTCGGTTCACTGCTCAAGGAAGTGTTCCGATGAGACATTTCGTAATAAGAAGCGAGCGTTGAAAAAGGAGGAAAGAAGAAAGGCAATTGTTAACAGTGCCGACGAACATCAGTACCTGACAGCCGTTCAGGTCATCAACAAGTATAACATTTCAAAGCCCACCTTATATAGATGGATTAGACAGGGGAAGATAAAGGCTTACAATCCCGGCATACGAATGACCTTTGTTGATGTTACCGAAATTGAAACCTTATTGGAAGTTAGGAAGAACCCTCTTGTAGAGGAAACGCCTAAAAGGCTATATTCATTGGAACCGGAAGATTGTTATACAATCGGCGAGGTTTCCAAACTTTTCCGGGTAAGCGAATCAACGGTATATAGCAACCTTCGCAAATTCAGTATTCCTATGCGTCAGATTGGACGATTTGTGTATGTTCCAAAATATGACATTGACAAAATATTCAAATCCGAGAAATGAAGAAGAAGTTTCCCCATACAACAGTTGCTGTCAAACTGCGCAAAAGCGAAACACTGCCCTTTGTTTTATGTGTAGAAGCTCGGCCGCCATTCTTCTCCGGTCGGGTTCCCTTTTTGGGAAACTACTGAAAAACATAACCCCCAATACCTAAGCCCATGCACTTAACACCAAAAGAACTCGACAAACTGCTGTTGCTGTCAGCAGGTATGGTGGCTGAGCGCCGTCTTAAGAAAGGCCTTAAGCTCAACTACCCGGAAGCCGTGGCGTATATTACCTGTGCCGCTCTGGAAGGAGCCCGCGAAGGCAAGACCGTGGAAGAGGTCATGACCGACGCCGCTCAGGTGCTTACCCGTGAACAAGTGATGCCGGGCGTCCCCGACATGATTTCTCTGTTGCAGGTGGAAGCCGTATTCACCGATGGTTCCCGTCTGGTCAGCATTCATCACCCTATTAAGTAATCGAAAACAGCAACACCCTTAATCCATAATTACTATGGCAGACACAGTGAAAAAGATGCCGCCGTCGCCGGCCGAAACCTGTCCGGCAGTAAACGGTTACGAGACTCCCACGGGCGTCTACACCGGCAAACCCGATATTTGTTACCCCAACACCCCCGGCTTCACACCCAAGGAATATTGCCCCGTGGGCGGCGTAGTCCTGGCCGAAGGTGACCTGGAGTACAACACCAACCGCCGCACAGTGCGCGTGACGGTGCGCAACACCGGCGACCGCCCCATACAGATAGGCAGCCACTATCATTTCTTTGAGGTAAACCGTTATCTGGAATTCGACCGCCCCAAGACGTTCGGATATCACCTCAACATACCCGCCACCACAGCTGTGCGTTTTGAGGCAGGCGAGGAGAAAGAAGTAGAATTGGTGGCTTTTGCCGGCAAACAGCGCATCATAGGCTTCAACGGCCTGGTGCAGGGCTATGCCGGCCTCGAAGATTCGCCCGTATACTATCCCAAGCGCATAGAGAGTATTCGCCGCATGCACGAATACGGCTTCCGCAGCGAAGACGAAGCTACCATAGAAGGCGAAGCAAAGTAACACTCATCCCCATTTACACCAACCATTATGGCAACTATTTCAAGAGATCAGAACAATATGCTTTTCGGCCCCACCGTGGGCGATAAGATACGTCTGGCCAACACCCAGCTGTATGTGGAGATAGAGAAAGACCTCCGCACGCTGGGCGACGAAGCCGTATACGGCGGCGGCAAGACGCTGCGCGACGGCATGGGCCTGGCAAACACCATTACAGGCAAAGACGGCAGCCTCGACACCGTTATCACCAACGTTACCATCCTCGACCCCCTGTTGGGCGTGGTAAAAGCTGACGTGGGTATCAAAGACGGCAAGATTGCCGGTATAGGCAAAGCCGGTAACCCCAACGTGATGAAGGGCGTTACTCCCACCCTCTGCACCGGCGCCAGCACCGACGCCATCAGCGGCGAGCACCTCATCCTCACCGCCGCCGGCATCGACGGCCACGTGCATCATGTGGCTCCGCAGCAGGCTTACGACTGCCTCAGCAACGGCATCACCACACTCATCGGCGGCGGCATAGGCCCCACCGACGGCTCTAACGGCACTACCATAACCTCCGGCCGCTGGAACACGGAAGCTATGCTCCGCGCCATCGAAGGCCTCCCCATAAACTACGGTCTGTTGGGCAAAGGCAACTGCTCATGTCAGGAATCGCTGGCCGAACAGATTGAGAGCGGCGTCATGGGTCTGAAGATTCACGAAGACTGGGGTACCACCATGGAGGCTCTCCGCGCCTGCATGACGGCAGCCGACAAATACGACATTCAGGTGGCCCTCCACGCCGACACGCTCAACGAGAGCGGTTATGTGGAAGACACCATAGCCGCTATCGACGGTCGCACCATCCACAGCTACCACACCGAGGGTGCCGGCGGCGGCCACGCTCCCGACCTGCTCAAGGTGGCGTCCATGCAGAATGTGCTGCCTTCGTCAACCAACCCCACGCTGCCCTTCGGCATCAACTCGCAGGCTGAGCTCTTCGACATGATTATGGTATGCCACAACCTCAACCCCGACATACCCAGCGACGTGGCCTTCGCCGAGAGCCGTGTGCGTCCCGAAACGCAGAGCGCCGAGAATATCTTCCACGACCTCGGCATCATCTCCATGGTATCGTCTGACTCGCAGGCCATGGGTCGCGTAGGCGAGAGCTTCATGCGTACTTTCCAGATGGCCGACTACATGAAGAAGGCCCGCGGCAAACTCAAAGAGGACGCCGAAGGCAACGACAACTTCCGTGTGCTCCGCTATCTGGCGCAGATTACCCTCAACCCCGCCATCACTTACGGCATCAGCGACATCCTCGGCTCCATAGCCGTTGGCAAGATGGCCGACCTGGTGCTCTGGGAGCCTGAGTTCTTCGGCACCAAGCCTAAGATGGTCATCAAGGGTGGTCTTATCAACTGGGCCAATATGGGCGACACCAACGCTTCGCTGCCCACTCCGCAGCCCAAGTATATGCGTCCTATGTACGGAGCCTTCGGCAAGGAGATGCCTGCCACCTGCATCAGCTTCGTCAGCCAGGCGGCTTACGACCTGGGCGTGAAAGAGAAGCTCGGCCTCGACCGCATCGTTTACCCGGTACACGGCACACGCCAGATTACCAAGGCTGATATGGTGCGCAACACGGCTTGCCCGCACATTGAGGTGGACCCGGAGACGTTCTATGTTACCGTTGACGGCGTGCTCGCCTACGTGCCGCCGGCAAAGGAGCTGGCGTTGGCGCAGCTTTACTGGTTCTCATAACCGACAGAGGGTGCCACCGGAGAGATGCATCTGCGGCACTTTGGGAACCTCTCGCTGTCGGGCGCATACTTTAGTATG
>FR897847.1:45788-69993 GCA_000437495.1 Prevotella sp. CAG:485 | reverse complement strand
ATGCGCCCGACAGCTCGGAACCCCAAAGCACCACATCTGCAATCTCTGCGGCGACACCCTCGTAAAACCGTAACTCGGTTTATCCGGAATTGACCATGTCTCTCCTCTTCTTCCTCTCTCCGTAGCATAACGAAAAATACACACAGCAATGCAAGTTTACTCTGAAATATTAGGTAATATCAATCTCAGTCCGGAATGGAAGGAGAAAATTGAGTCAGTGCCTAACGTTGAAAATATCCACCTTGACCAGTGGATGGCTCAGAAAAGCCGTTTCCTGGGTCGTGGCGACAAAGGGGGCGAATACCCCGTGGCGCTCAAGCGTCAGAGCCAGGTAAAGGATGGCGATGTTATCTATTACAATCCCGACGAGGGTCGCGCCGTAGTGTTGCGCCTCGACCTCAGCCCCGTGCTGGAAATAGACCTCGGCGCACTGGCAAAAGAGCAGCCCGAGACTATCATCCGCCACGCTGTGGAGCTTGGTCATGCCATCGGCAACCAGCACTGGCCAGCCGTGGTGAAGGGCACAAAGGTATATGTGCCGCTCACGGTAGACAAAAAAGTGATGCTCTCTGTGATGGAGACACACCACATAGAAGACATCAGCTTCCGCTTTGTGCAGGGCACAGAGGTGATACCTTATCTGGCTCCTCATGAGGTGCGCCGTCTCTTCGGAGGCGCCGGCCACGAGAGCCACAGCCACGAGCACGTTCATGCCGACCTCAACTCGCTGCATCACCACAGCCACGTCATTACGCACGACCATGGCGACGGCCACGTCCACACGCACGTCATCGACGACTACGACGGCGAAAAATACCCCGTTTGCTGATATGACACCTACCGCGCTGATGCATGTGCTGCAGTTCACCGACAGCACCTTTCCCGTAGGCACCTTCTCCTTCTCCAACGGCCTGGAAACAGCTGCTTACGAACACATAGTGCATGATGCCCCGACTCTCGAGGCCTTTACGCGCGCCGCTTCCGAGCAGGCGGCATACACCGACGGTGTGGCCGCTCTCCATGCCCTGCGTGCCGCCGAAAAAGGGGATTACGAGGCTCTGCTCGACGCTGACTACGCCTTGGAGGCCGCCAAGATGAACGCCGAGGCAAGGCTTATGCTGGCACGCATGGGCAAGAAGCTGGCCGAATTGGGCGTTAAGCTCTTCCCCGACGACAAGCTCATTGCCCGCTGGCTCGACGACATCAAAGCCTCGCGCACGCCCGGTTCCTATCCCGTGGCTCAGGGTCTGGTCTTTGCAGCCGCCGGATTGAGCGAAGAGGAGCTTTTCTGCTCGCATCAGTATGGTGTCATCAACATGATTCTCGGTGCCGCGCTGCGTCTGGTGCGCGTCAGCCACATCGACACCCAGCTCATCCTTCAGCGCCTCACCGCCGAGAGCCTGACCATGTTCGACGCTGTGAAGAAGATGCCTCTTAGCCAGATGCAGGCCTTTGTGCCGCAGATGGATGTTTGCGCCTCGCTGCACGAGAAAGGCAAGATGCGCATGTTTATGAACTGATTCAAAACCTTACAGAAACAACAACAATGAGTACCTGCAGAATAGGGGTGGGCGGCCCCGTCGGTTCCGGCAAAACAGCCCTCATAGAAGCCATCACTCCCAAGCTCCTGGAGAAGGGAATGAAGACCCTTATTATCACCAACGACATCGTAACCACCGAAGATGCCAAGCATGTGCGCAAGACCCTGAAAGGGGTGCTTGCCGAAGACAAAATCATAGGCGTGGAAACGGGTGCCTGCCCTCACACCGCAGTGCGCGAGGACCCCTCCATGAACATCGCCGCCGTGGAGGAGATGGAATCGAAATTCCCCGATACCGACGTGGTGCTGATTGAGAGCGGCGGCGACAATCTTACCCTCACCTTCTCACCCGCCTTGGTCGACTTCTTCATCTATGTCATTGACGTGGCTGCCGGCGACAAGATTCCGCGCAAGGATGGCCCCGGCATATCGCAGTCAGACATCTTAGTCATCAACAAAACCGACCTGGCCCCATACGTTCATGCCTCGCTTGAGGTCATGGACCGCGACTCGCGTCTGATGCGCCCCGGAAAGCCCTTTGTCTTCACAAACGCCATGACAGGCGAGGGTGTGGACGAGCTGGTGGACCTGATTTTCAAAATGGCTCTCTTCGACAAACAATAATCCCCTGCCGGACTCTCTTCTGTTCAAACTGCCATGTCGTTTCAAACAACCCTTCCGAAGATAAAAACCGCAGTGCCGGAGGTAGACTTCGGCTATCTGCCTGAGCTGGCCCCCTATCTGCGCGAACCCGACGCCATGTATGTGGGCGCGCCGGGCAAACACGGCTATCTGCGTATGCGTTTCGGCTTCAATTGCGACGGCAAATGCGTGTTGCGCGAACTCGACCGGCGCGTGCCCATCATTGTGCAGCAGGAACTCTATTTCGATGCCAACCTGCCCAAGATGCCGTGCGTGTATATCCTGGCCAGCGGCGGACCCTACATCGACGGCGACCGGTTTGAGCAGAACATTGAACTCGACCCCGGGGCGTACGCCTTTGTCAGCACCGGCGCCGGCACCAAAATATCCACCATGCGCAGCAACTACGCCGGCATGAAGCAGCTTTTTACCCTGCATGAGGACTCATACCTGGAGTTTCTGCCCGAGCCGGTGTTCCCCGGCCAGCACTCGCGCTTTGCCTGCGACACGGAGATAGTGTGCCATCCGTCGGCCACCATCACTTACAGCGAGATTTATATGTGCGGCCGTCGCTTCTACCGCTCCAAGCTGCCTGAGGGCGAGATTTATGCCTACGACGTTATGAGCGTCCTTACGCATGGCCGGCGCCCCGACGCCACGCGCGACCTCTTCCGCGAGAAATTCGTGATAGAGCCTTACAAGCGCTTCCCCAAAACCATAGGCGTAATGGCCGATTACGACATCTTTGCCAACGTGGTTGTGCTGACGCCGCCCGACAAGGCCGCCGAGGTGTACAACGCCACCGAGCCTTTCATTGACCGCGACCGTCAGCTCGCCGCCGGCATCACTACATTGCCCAACGGCGCCGGATTGCTCTATAAGGTGATGGGCAACAAACCGGGTCCGGTGAAGGAGATTGTGCGTGGCTTTGCCTCAAAGGTAAGGCAGGCTGTGAAAGGGGTGCCCATACCGCCCGAATTCCCGTGGCGCTGAAACGGCTCTCTGACTCTGCGTCAGAGACCGCTGAATAAAAAATGACCCTTGCGCTCTGAACAGGACGCGAGGGTCGTTCGTTTCTTATTTAAAGAACAGGGCGCCTTTTGGGAAATTTTTCGTCTGCCCGCTTCATTACCTTTTTCGGAAAGACTATGGCAACACTTACAGACTTTTTTGACGTCAACAGACCGGGTCCCGTGCGCGGCATCCGCAGCATTTTGCGCGGCATAGGTCAGGTAATGTTTCAGGAGAACGCCTGGACCGGTTTACTTTTTCTCATGGGCATTTTCTGGGGCGCCTACGCCGAGGGAACACCGCAAGTGGCATGGGGCGCGCTCACAGGCGCCGTGGTGTCAACGCTCACAGGCTGGGCTATGGTGCAGAAACCTGCCGACGGTCTCGCCGGCCTGTGGGGCTTCAACGGTACATTGGTAGGCTGCGCGTTCCCAACCTTCTTAGGCACAACGTGGCTCATGTGGCTCTGCCTGATTCTCTGCGCGGCCCTCAGCACCATTGTGCGCCGTGGCTTCAACAATGTCATGGCACCCTGGAAGGTGAACTCGCTCACCTTCCCCTTTGTGTTCACCACATGGGTATTTCTGTTGGCCTCGCGCATGTTTGCCGGCATGCCTCCTATCGGTGAGGCCACGCCCGAGCTGCCCGGCGAAGTGGTAACGGCTTTCAGCCACGGCTTCGGCAACCTGGTTACTTACTGGCTCAAAGGCATCAGTCAGGTCTTCCTCATCAACGACTGGGGCACCGGCATCTTCTTCCTCGTTGCGCTCTTCATCTGCGACCGCTGGAGCTGTCTGTGGGCTGCCGTGGCTTCGGCAATCTCGCTGGCTGTGGTCTGCCTCTTCCATGCTTCCGGCTCCGACATTGCCGACGGCCTATACGGATTCTCGCCCGTGCTTACCGGCATTGCCATAGGAAGCGTCTTCTATAAGACCACAAACTGGAAGATTGCGGCGCTCACGGTGCTGGCCATCGTCATAACAGTGTTTGTGCAGGCCGCCATGAACGCCTTCTTCAAACCCTGGGGCCTGGCTACCCTCACCGGACCTTTCTGCATAACCACATGGCTGTTCCTGCTGCCTGCATATAAGCTCAGCAACATCTTCTCGCCGCACAGCGAATGGCGCTTCTCGGAACAGGATTTCGAGGCTCTGAGACACCCCGAACAGCTCAAGAAAAGCAATAAAGAAAGCAAGTCATGATTTATCTGCGCGATATGCCTTTGCGGCGAGCCAATTACCGGGTGCTTGCCATGGCTTCGTTAGGCCAGCTGTTGGGCAGCGGCCTGGCCACCTTGGTGGGTGTCATCATACCCTTGCTTGAAATAGGGCGACATCCCGAGCTGACACCCTTTCAGCAGGGTCTTACGGGCTGTGTGTCGCTCATAGGCATAATGACCGGCAGCCTGATATTCGGGCGCCTCACCGACCGCTACGGCTATCTCTTCTTTTACCGCTTGTGTCCGGCGCTGACCATGGCCGCCGCCCTGCCGGTGTTGCTCATGCCTCACTGGGGTGTGCTCACAGCGCTCCTCTTTGTGATGGGTCTGGGCGTGGGCGGTGAATATTGTCTCGACTCAGACTACATCTCGGAGCTGATGCCCAAGCGCTGGAAGCTCTTTATGGTGGGTGTGGCCAAGGCAACGTCAGCTTTAGGCTCCATACTCTTTGCGCTGGTGTGTTTCATCATGATGCGGATATGGCCTGTGGCACACATCTGGCCGTGGCTCTTCCTGACGGTGATAGCCACCACGCTGCTTATGCTGTTGTTGCGCATCAGGGCATACGAAAGTCCGGCGTGGCTCATGAGTCAGGGTCGTGTGCAGGAAGCCGAGACCACGGTGAAGAAGATTCTTGGCCCTGACGTGGAGATGATGGCGCCTGAGGAGAAAACAGCCGCCGACGCTCAGCCCCCTAAGTCATCCATGGCCGATATGCTCAAGGGCAAGAACCTGCTGCGAGCCATCTTCTGCGGCATTCCCTGGGCCTGCGAGGGTCTCGGCGTATACGGCATAGGCGTGTTCCTGCCTGTGCTGTGCATGGCGCTCGGTTTCGAGGATGCCCTGCCCGCCGGCGCCGACGCCATTCAGCATGTGATGCACGTGGAGAGGTCAGTGGAACTAACCACCCTTATCAACTTCTTTATGCTGCCGGGCTTTGTGGCCGGACTGTTACTGATGCGGCGCATGAGTCATGTAAAGATGCAGACCTGGGGCTTTATCATCTGCGCCCTCGGACTGATATTGCTGCTCATGGCCTACGAGAACCACTGGAATATGATGTGGGCAGTGGCCGGATTCTGCATCTTTGAGCTCTTCCTCAACGCCGGCCCTCACCTGATTACGTTTGTGCTGCCGAGTCAGATTTACCCCGTCAGCGACCGCAGCCAGGGTTCGGGTCTGGCCTCCTGCCTGGGCAAAGTCGGCGCCGTGTTGGGTGTCTTCTTCATACCCATGCTGCTGAGTGCCGGCGGTGCGCGATTGGTGCTGTGGGTGAGCATCGGCGTGATGCTCTTCGGCGCCCTGCTCACAGCTGTCTTCGGCCGCCTGGTGATGCCTGCTCAGAAGTCGACAGCAAGCAAATAAAGCAAGTCTATAACCCTGTAAAATAGAATGAGGATGCACTTTCGGGCGCATCCTCATTTCTTATTTGGAGATTCGGTTATCAGATGGCGTCAACTTCCACGGTCTCGAGGCTGTCGGCGGGTTGAGCGTCGTCGTTGGAGGTGGCGGCCTCCAGCTTCTTCATGATGGAGAAGATGAAGACGCCGCTGATGAGGCAGATGCCGATGAGGATAAGCCACAGCACCCAGATGTCGATTTTACCCCACAGCAGCATGGGTATAGACACCAGGTAGTTGCCAATGGCTGTTGCGGCAAACCAGCCACCCATCATAGAGCCTTTGTACTTGGGAGGCGCCACTTTGCTGACAAAGCTGATGCCCATGGGCGACAGCAGCAGTTCGGCAAAGGTGAGCAGCAGATAAGTGCCGATGAGCCAGTTGGGACTTACGGCGCCCTGTGTGCTGCCGGCAAGCTGGAAGGAGCCGATGAGCATAACGGCGTAAGCTATTGCCGCCATGAGCATGCCGTAACCGATTTTGCGCGGTGCCGAAGGCTCTTTCTTGCGTTTGGCCAGCCAGCCGAAGAGGGCCAGCGACACGGGCGTGAGGGCTACCACATAGAAGGGGTTGAACTGCTGATATTGCTGCGGCTGAAGGTTGCTGACGGGGTCGGGGGTGCTGGAATAGATATACCAGACTATGCCTGCCACGGCAGCTAAGATAAGAGCCGAGATGATGCGTCCTTTGGCAGTCTTGCTCTGGAACAGCGAGAAGAGGGCATAGACGCCCACAGCGATGGAAGCCAGGCCCCATACGTTGAAGCCGATGCGCGTCCAGCCGCCTAATTCGGGTGCTGTGCAACTCTTGGCGAACTCGGTGAGGGTGGCGCCGTTCTGGTGGAACACCATCCAGAAGAATATAACCACGGCGAAGACCAGAAGCAGAGCAATGATGCGGCTCTTGGTCTGCGCGGGAGTCAGTTCCTTATGCTTTACAGCGGTCTTGACAGTAGCTGTGGCGGCAGCTTTCTTGTCGGTGAGGATATGCGCGTATGAGCGGCGGCCAATCCAGTAGATGAGGAAGCTGATGACCAGCGAGGCACAAGCCACGGCGAGACCGTAGCTGTAACCGGTGCTCAGCGCTGTGATATAGTCGGAGGAAAAGGAGATGGCGTCAGTGGCGTGCATGTTGGCGGCGGAGGCTGTCTCCAATACCTTGTTGGCCAGGGCGGAAGTGTTGCCGCCGGCGGCTTCTGCGTCGAGAAGCTTGTTGCACAGCGCCGGCAGGTCGGCGTTATACACAAATCCGTGGGCTTTCATCGACAGGTTGGTCATGGCGGTGGCCGTCATGGGCGCGAACATGGAGCCGATGTTGATGGCCATGTAGAAGAGCGAGAAGGCGGCGTCGCGCTGCTTGGCATAACGGCTCTCGTTATACAGGTCGCCCACCATCACCTGCAGGTTGCCTTTGAAGAGGCCCGTGCCGATGGCAATGAGCACCAGAGCGCCGAGGAGGATGACCAGCGACCCTGTGCTGCGTATGCCGGTGGGGATGGCCATGATGAGATAGCCGGCAAACATCACCATGATGCCGGTGATGACGCATTTGTTGAAGTTCCATTTGTCGGCCAGCCAGCCGCCTATGAGGGGCATGAAGTATACGGCGGCCAGGAAGCCGGCGTATATCTGACCCGACACGGCGGAGTCAAAACCGAATTTGGCCTGCAGGAAGAGCAGGAAGATGGCGAGCATGGTATAGTAGCCAAAGCGTTCGCCTGTATTGGCAAGCGACAGCACATACAGCCCGAAGGGTTGGTTTCTGAACATATTGCGGTTAGTTGAGTTTTTAGTTTCTGTTTCAGGAAAGAAAGAAGAGGATGTTTCAGATTCTCTGTTGCATCCTCTTCCTGAAGGGTCTTACTGACTCACAGATGTGGTATGGTGTGTTTCAGCAGTAAGCGTTACGGTGTATGTGTCTGCGGCTCAGGCTTTTGCAGTTTTTTCGGCCGGTTTGGCGTTGTCGTTGGTGACGCGCTCAAGCCATTTCACCATGGAGAACATAACGCCCATCGACAGCAGGCAGAGCCCGGCGAAGACAGCCCAGCATTCCCACTGGCGGGGGAAGGAGTTGAGCATGGTAACGCCCAGGGCGATGAAGAGGTTGCCGATGGCCGTTGACGACAGCCACAGACCCTGACAGATGCCCTGGAGATGCTTGGGCGCAATCTTCGATACGAACGAGAGGCCTAACGGCGAGATGAACAGCTCGGCCACGGTGAGGAAGAAGTATGTGAGAATCAGCACGTATGGTCCTGCCTTCATCGATTGTTTTACAGCCTCCGAGAGGCCCTTGAACTCTTCGCCCGAAGGATAACCGGCTGCTATGGCCACTAACATCAGGAAGATATAGGCCATGGCGGTGATGGCCATGCCGAAGGCAATCTTCTTGGGTGTGGAGATGTCTTTGTTGCGGCGTGCCAGAGCGGCGAAGGTGAGCATGATGATGGGTGTGAGCACAATCACGAAGAAGGGATTGATGCACTGCCAGATTTCAGGCGCTATGTTGTCTGTCTGCACGAAGTCGCGGGCGAATACGGAGAGCGACTGGCCGTTCTGGTGGAACGAGAACCAGAAGAAGACTACCACGATGAGCACTGCGTAGAGGGCAAACATGCGCTGGCGTATCTCTTTGGCGTCGTGCTGCCGCTCCTGCGGCGATGTGTTGAGTGCTGCTTTGACTTTCTTCACCGGGTTTGGCAGACGCTTCATTACCCATGCGAAGACAGCCAGCGAGATGAGCATGGCCACCACGGAGGCGATGAACGAGAAGTGAACGCCGGTGTTGAAGATTTCAAGATATTGGGTGCAGAAGCCGCCGTCAACGGTTCCTTCGTAACCAACCTTTCCGGCGAGGTCGAGCAAGTTGGCGTGGTCACCGGCGCTCATGGCTCCGGCGTCGTTGAGGAATTTGTGGCAGAGGCGAGGCAGGTCGGAGTTATAGGCGAGGCTATGGGCTTTGAGCCAGAACTCACGCAGCAGCGGGGCGATGAAGGGGGCGATTACGCCGCCTATGTTGATGAATACGTAGAAAATCTGGAAGCCCGAGTCGCGGCGGCTCTTGGCCAGTTCCAGCTCTTTGGGACCCTTCTTGGCGGCTTCGGCCTCGAAGTTGTCGTAGAGCTGGCCCACGATGGCCTGCAGATTGCCTTTGAAAAGACCGTTGCCGAAGGCTATCACGAAGAGGGCGAAGCAGGTGAAGACAAGTACCCACGAGATGCTGCCCGAAGGACCTTCGGAGAAGACAGGTATGGAGAGCAGTGCATAGCCTAAAGCCATGCAGAACAGGCCGCTTATGATTGTGCCTTTGTATTTCTGGGTCTTGTCGGCAATAAGACCGCCGGGGAGGCTGAGCACGTAAATCAGAAAATAGAATACGGCATAAATCCAGCCGGCAGCGTCATCGCTGATGCCGAATTTGGAGCAGAGGAAGAGCAGAAGCACGGCATTCATGATGTAATAGCCGAAGCGTTCGCCCATGTTGGCTATGGCGGCCGGTATCAGCCCTTTGGGATGGTCTCGGTGTGCCCTGATGCAGTAAAATACCAGCAGAGGTATTACTATAATCAGGATAATCAGCAGGATGGCCAAGGCCGAGTGTTCCTGCCAGAATTGCATGATTGATAATAGCATAGAGGTATTATGATTTTGAGGTTATTTGTTTGCTTGCTCAATAGCCTCGAAGGCCTGCGCGTAGAGGCGCATCTGGCGCAGCATGGCCACCAGACCGTTGCTGCGTGTGGGGCTGAGGTGGCTGCTGAGGCCTATGTGGTCGATGAAATAGAGGTCGGCGTTGAGGATGTCGTGCGGCGTCTGATTGCTCAGCACACGTATCAGCAGAGCTATGATGCCCTTTACTATCATGGCGTCGGAGTCGGCGCGGAAAATTATTTTGCCCTCCGGGTCGAGCTCGGCGGCAATCCACACACGGCTCTGGCAGCCCTCTATGAGGTGTGCCGGCGTTTTGTCGGCTTCGGGCAACGCAGGCAGCTGGCTGCCAAGGTCTATGATGTAGGCATAGCGGTCCATCCAGTCGTCGCCCAAATCGGTGAACTCGGCTATGATTTCGTCTTGAATCTCGTTGATTGTCATTGAAGGAACAGGTAGTTTGGAGTCTCCTTTATCATTTTTCAGAAGCAAAGGTAAGAATTTTTTGTGAATGTTGAAAAAAAGTTACTAAATTTGCACTGAAAAAACTATGCCCCGAGTGAGACGAGTGTAAAGCTACGTTGCAAGGAGTGTGAAATTTTAATCCGGGAGTGCGGATTTTTAATCTTGCGATTTAACTTTTTGCAACTTACGTTGTCTAACTTATGTGGGGTAAAAATTGTTGATAAAGGCGGAATGAATTCAGTTCCGGCAATATCAACCACTCTGCAGGCAGGTTGCCCGCAGGATACAAAATAAAGGAAAATGGACAAACTAAGTTATGCCTGGGGTCTGGCCATGGGTCAGCAGTTGAAAGGGATGGGCGTCAAGGATCTTGATTTTGGCTCTTTCAACGATGGAGTAAAAGCAGGATTTGAAGGCACCGAACCGGCCATGCCGCTCGAAGAGGCCAACAGAATGATAAATGACTACCTGAAGAACCTTCAGGCCGAGATGGAAGCCAAAGCCCGTGAAACCGGCCTTAAGTTTCTGGAAGAGAACGGCAAGAAGGAGGGCGTGAAGACCACCGCCTCCGGTCTGCAGTATGTAGTAGAGCAGGAAGGCACCGGCCAGCAGCCCGGTCCGGAAGATGAGGTAACGGTGCATTACACCGGCAAACTGCTCGACGGCACTGTGTTTGACAGCAGCGTTGACCGAGGCCAGCCCGCCACGTTCCCCCTCAACCGCGTAATCCCCGGATGGACAGAAGGTGTGCAGCTGATGAAAGTGGGTGCCAAATATACTTTCTTCGTACCCAGCGAACTGGCTTACGGCGCTCAGGGTGTTCCCGGAGCAATTCCTCCCCACAGCACTCTTATCTTCAACGTTCATCTGCTGAGCGTGAAGAAGAAATCGAACATCATCATCTAAACAAGATACGGCGGCGGCGCGGCGGTGAACACACAGCCGCACCGCTCCGAACGCTTTTCCGCTGCGGCGGAGGCAAAATACTGACAACTCAGACAATGAAAATTAAGCGTATAAACGCTCTGTTGGGCGCATTGGCAGTGATTGCAGGCACGAGTATGACGGCCTGCGCAGGCTCAAAAGCCGAACAGGAGAATATTGCCGACGCGGCCATTGACGCCGTGGAAGAAACAACAGAAACAGCGGGAGCAACGGGCGACCCGACTGCCAACAATGATTTGACAGCCGCCAACGACGTCAACAGCGGCACGTGGAAGAAGCTCCCCTCAGGACTCGAATATCAAGTGATTGAAGAGGGTAAAGGCGCCAAACCGAAAGCCGACGACGTGGTGAGCGTGGTCTACACGGGTTATCTGCCCGACGGAACTATCTTTGACGCCACGGCCAATCACGGCGGCGAGGAATACACCTCATTCCCGCTCAACAAGGTGATTCCGGGCTGGACGGAAGGTGTTCAGCTGATGCCCGTGGGCTCCACATACCGTTTCCGCATCCCCGGCAAGTTAGCTTACGGCGAACGCGGCATCCCCGGCGTGATTCCTCCCAATTCAACGCTTATCTTCGACGTTAAGCTTGTAAAGATAGGACAGTGAAAAAGACTTTAGCGTTAACGGCGGCCGCGATACTGGCCACGGCTCTCCTTGCAGGCTGCAAAGGACGCACCACAGAGACAACCGAGTCTGACGGCTCGGCACCCGTAGAGGTGGTGATTCCCGAAACAGAATCGGCCGAAGAGGCCCGCGATTCGTTGCTGCAGAAGGTGCAGAACACCGACACCGCTCAGCCAACTCAGGAGAGCAACCCCGTCAACGACGAGGCTAAATAAATACCATAGATAATAAGTGGCGCCGAGAGCCCGAGGGTCTGACGCCATATTAATAAATGAAAATGAAACGATATAACATCTTAGCAAAAGCTGCATGCGGCCTCTGTGTGGCAGCATTGCTCAGCGCCTGTGGCTCCGGCACACCGAAATCGCCGGCAGAAGCCAATCTGGCCACATCCTCCGATTCAATATCTTATTTCCTGGGTCAGATGATGGCCGGCAATATGATGCAGCTGAAAGGTCAGGACACCACTCTTAACAATGCCGAGAACGCCGACGCTTTCTGGAGCGGCTATCAGGAGGGTCTGAAGCTGTTGCGCAACAGCACGTCAGACAAAGACAAAGCCTACAACGCCGGTCTGGTTGAAGGCGTGCGTCTGGCACAGCAGATTCAGCAGCAGCAGGAGGTAACTCCGGAATTCAAATTCAACGCCAAGCTCTTCAACGAGGGCTATAAATATTCCTACTGTGGCGACAGCGTGCGCGGCGTCAACGAGGCCGCCCGCGACCTGAACTTCGCCATGGAAGCGCTGTCAAATCGCGCCGAAGCAGCCAGCAAGAAGGATATGACCGCCGCCATGGAGACTTACGCCAAGAAAAACGGCTATAAGAAAGCAGCTTCCGGCTTCTACGTGAAAGTGATAAAACAAGGCTCAGGCAATGCCATAGTGCAAGGCGACTCGATAATGGTTTCCACGCATCCGGTGGAATCAACCGGCCGCGACCTGGCTCAGTATGGCCTTGTACCCACCCCGGTGGTATTGGGCAAAACGCTGCCCATGAGCTATCCTTTTGCCAAAGCTCTGCTCGGTGTGAAAGGTGGCTCGGAAATCTCAATTCTGATGACGCCTGAGGACATCTTCGGCGGCAGCGCCCGCGGCCTCGGAATCAAAAACGACAGCTTCATCATTCAGGGCGTAACCCTGGAATATCTGGGCAAAGGCAAATAAAAATCGGCGCAGAGAACGTGCCGATAACAAATTGACACGTCCTCTGCAGCCCCTTTTTACCCCCGATATTCAGAAAAACGGAATGTTTTATAGGTGAAGGAGAAAAAAATGCTAAAATTTCCGTTGATAAAACATTGCCGGTTAAAAATTTTTGAGTAATTTTGCAATCGAAAAACTACAATACTACGATTTGAAATGGAAAAGATAGATAACTTAGATCGCAGAATCCTGAACATCATCATGCGCAATGCACGCACTCCGTCGAAAGACGTAGCCGTGGAATGTGGCGTATCACGGGCAGCAATCCACCAGCGCATCCAGCGTCTGATAGAGATGAAAGTCATAGTTGGCTCAGGATACCTGATTAACCAGCGCAAGCTCGGTTACAACACCTGCACCTACGTAGGTGTAAAGCTTGAGAAAGGCTCCATGTACCGCGAGGTAGTGGGCGAGCTCGAAAACATCCCCGAAGTGGTAGAATGTCACTTCACCACAGGCCCGTACTCCATGCTTGTCAAGGTCTATGCCCGCGACAACCAGAACCTGATGGAGCTCCTCAACGACCGCATCCAGCACATTCATGGTGTTACAGAAACTGAAACGCTCATCTCCCTGGAGCAGAGCATCAGTCGCCCGATTACCCTTCAGCTTGACCCTAACAGCTTGAAATGAAGCGGACGGTAATCTACTCCTTAATGGCTGCGCTGCTATTGGCAGTCGTAGCCATTTTCTTTTTCTACCCCGACGATGTGGAAGGGCGCGTGATGCAGCAAAGCGACCTGCAGCAGGGTAAAGCCATAGGCCACGAGGGGGAGATATGGAAGGAGCAGACCGGTGAGCAGCCTCGCTGGACAAATGCTCTCTTCTCAGGTATGCCCACGTATCAGATTTCGCCCTCTTATCCCTCTGATGCAGCCCTGAAATGGGTACAGGGCGTTTATACCCTGTGGCTGCCGGCGCCTGCTAATCTGCTTTTCGGCATGATGATTGGCTTCTTCATTATGTGTCTGTGCATGGGCATAAAATGGAGCGACTCGCTGTTCGGCGCCATTGCCTGGGGCCTCAGCACCTATTTCATCATCATAATAGGCGCAGGCCATTTATGGAAATTTATGGCGCTGATGTACATACCGCCTACCATTGGCGGCATCGCGCTGCTTTACAGAGGCAAATATCTTGGCGGCCTGGCGGTGGCATCGCTGTTCGGGTCGCTGCAGCTCATGAGCAATCACCCGCAGATGAGCTATTATTTCATGATAGTGATTCTGTGCATGGTGCTGGCATGGCTGTGGAGCGCCGTGAAGCATCACGCCACGGCACGCTGGGGCATCGCCACCGGCTGCATGGTGCTGGCAGGTGTGGTGGCCTTGGCAGTAAACTCACCTTCGCTCTATAACACCTATTCCTATTCCAAGCAGACCATTCGCGGCAACGCCACTGAGTTGCCGCCCATGCAGGGCGAAGAGGTTACCACCAACGGCAACGGCGGTCTTTCGCTCGATTACATGACTCACTGGAGCTACGGAAAAGGCGAGACCTTCTCGCTGCTCATCCCCAACGTCAAGGGCGGCGCCAGCGTGAAGCCCGCCGAAGGCTCTCTGGCACCCGCCACTCTGGCCGAGACAGAGAAAGCCGAGGAGCTGTATAACAACGGCGTCATCTCGCCAATGGAATATCAGCTGCTGCAGGCCTATCCGCAGTATTTCGGCGAGCAGCCCGGCACGAACGGCCCGGTATATGTGGGCGCCTTTGTGCTGGTACTTGCCCTGTTGGCTATGTTTGTAGTAAAAGGTCCGATGAAATGGGCGCTTTTCGTGGCTTCCATACTCGCCATCATGCTCAGTTGGGGCAGCAATATGATGTGGTTCACCGAATGGTGGGCAAACAATATTCCCGGCTATAACCGCTTCCGCACCGTGTCGTCGATACTGGTGATAGTGGAGTTCACCCTTCCGCTGCTTGCCGTGCTGTGTCTGGTGCAGATGAGCCGCAAGGACGGACGCGAGCATTTCCGCAAGAACCCGTGGCTCTATTACGGCGTCATGGGCCTTCCGCTGCTGATATGCCTGATAGGATGGATGAGCCCGTCGGTCTTCGGCAGCGGCATGTCGGGCAACGACCCCGACCAGATGTGGCTGGCCCAGAACGGCGTGCAGCTCAACGACCAGCAGTTCGGCGCCCTGATGCGTGCCGTAACGCAGGTGCGTATGGATATGGTCAGCGCCGACTGTATGCGCTCCTTCTGCTTCATCGCCTTGGGATGCGCCGTGGTGTTCCTCTATCTCTTCAACGTCATCAAACGGCCTAAGGTGATGGTGCTTGCTGTGGCGGCTCTGACGCTCATCGACCTCTTCACCGTCAACGGACGCTACGTCAACTCCGAGAGCTTCAATGAACCCCTTGAGGCTCAGGAATTCGTGCCCACTCAGGCTGACCTGGCCATACTCAAGGATACCGGTTATTACCGTGTTGCCGATATGCAGGACTTCATGGGCTACCGCTCATCTTATTTTCATAAGACGGTAGGCGGTTATCACGCCGCCAAGCTCACCCGCTACAACGACCTGCTGACGCATCAGATAGCCACGCCGCAAGGTCCCAATATGGCTGTGCTCAACATGCTCAATACCAAGTATTTCATGGCCGGCGACCAATATGAGCGGAACCCGCAGGCCATGGGTAACGCATGGTTCGTAAACGGCGTTGACTATGTGAAAGGGGCTAAGGCCGAGATGATAGCCCTCGACAGCCTTGATGTGGCAAACAAGGCTGTGGCCGATCAAAGCTTCAGCAAGATTTTAGGCACGTCGCAGCCCAAGACCCCGGGCGACACCATTACGCTGAGCTATTACTCGCCCGACAAGCTGAGCTATAATGCCCGCACCGCAAAAGGTGGCGTGGCCGTATTTAGCGAAGTCTATTTCCCCGACGGATGGGAAGCTACCATCGATGGCAAACCGGCTGAGATAGGTCGCGTGAATTATGTGCTGCGCGCCCTGAATGTGCCGGCAGGCAACCACCACATAGAATTTGTGTTTGCTCCCAAAGCACTTGAGACAACAAATACCCTGTCGGTGGTAGGCGTGATACTCGTCTATCTGTTCAGCGCCGGCGCCTTGGCCTTAGTAGTGCTCCATATCCTGCGTAAGCGCAAAAAAGCGGCTGCGGAGGAGGAGACAGCGAAAGAGACCCCCGCGCCCAAGAAGGCAAAAGCCGAAAGCAAAAAATCTGCAAAATAACTTTTCTGACGGGGACATTGCCGCTGTCGACGGCCGTGTCCCCGTCTTCATTTTTTCCACCAATGAGCAGTCTGATGCAATTTCTGCGTTCCTTGCGCCATCTGAAAGGGTATGGCATACACTCGCCTTACGCCTATATGCTGGCCACCGAGGTGCTGAGGCTGCCCGGAGGTTATTCATATTACGACGAAGGGTTGCTCAAACCCGTTGCTATGCCCCGGTTGGCTGTTGCTCTGCAGCGCTTTGAGTGGCGGTTTGGGACGGTGCCCCGAATCATGGAGGAGAACGAACAGCCCGGCGCCGATGCTCCCGCTGTGTGGCTCAATCCCTCGAAACCATTCCTTGACCAATTCAGAAAAGAGACCCCCACTGGCGTGCTTTTCTTCGGCAAACGTGCCATGGTCTATTTCCCCAACAGCAAAGTGCGGTTTGTGGCTTATGAATACCGTTTCTGATCCTGACCTGCACATAGACCGCTTTGCCGATTATATGCTGCTTGAGCGGAGCCTGAGCGCCAATACGCGCGAGGCATATCTGCGCGATGTGGCCCATCTGCGACAGTTTCTCGACACCACAGGCACCCCGCTCACAGAAGCTACCCTGCGCGATTTACACGAGTTTGCCGGCTTCCTCGGCGAGCTGAACATAGCGCCGCGCACACTGGCCCGTACCATTGCCGGCGTGCGGTGCTTCTACCACTTCCTTGCCATGGAAGGCGTTGTGGAGGCCTCACCGGCAGAACTTCTCGAGACACCGCGTATCCCCCGTTCGCTGCCCGATGTGCTGGCGGTGGAAGAGATTGAGGCCATGATGCAGGCCCTCGACCCATCAAAACGCGAGACCCCGCGCAACAGAGCCATCCTGGAGATGCTCTACGGCTCCGGTTTGCGCGTAAGCGAGCTCGTGTCGCTGCGGTTGGGATGCTATCACCCCGACGAGCAATTGGTGCTGGTGAGAGGCAAAGGCGACAAAGAGCGGTTGGTGCCCATTTCACCGGCTGCCATTGAGGCAACAGCGCAATATCTGGAACAACGCGCAGAGCTCCCCGAAGCCCCCGGATATGAGGATTTTCTCTTTCTGAACCGCAGAGGAAAGCCTCTGACGCGCGTCATGGTGTTTTATATCGTGAGCCGACTGGCAGAGGCGGCCGGTATCAGTAAGAAGATTTCGCCGCATACACTGCGCCATTCCTTTGCCACCCATCTGCTTGAGGGGGGCGCCAACCTGCGGGCAATCCAGGAGATGTTGGGGCACGCCTCTTTGGCCACAACAGAAATTTACACACACGTAGACAGCCGCATGCTCCGTCAGGAACTCATGCGCTGTCATCCGCTATATCGCCATAACAGGCAGACACAGACAAACGACCATGAACAGTGATAAGAAACACGTTCTCATAACCGGCGCCTCCGGGTTGCTCGGACACTATCTCACACAGCAGTTCAGCGACTGCCGCCTGACCCGTTTGGGACGTGGCGAAGAGTGTGAGATAAAATGTGATTTGGAGAAGGAAACGCCCGATTTCACCGATGTTTTTTCATCCGGCTTAGACCTTGTGGTGCATGCCGCCGGCACCGAAGAAGAGAGCCATGCCCTCAGCCTGAACCTGGAAGGTACGAAGCGTCTCCTTGAGGCTCTGAGCAAAGTAAAAGTGAAGCAATTTGTCTATATTAGCTCCACGGCTGTCTACGGCAAGACAGAGGGCACCGACATCACGGAAGATTACCATTTGTGGACCGGCAATAAAGTGGGCCAGTCAAAGGTATTGGCTGAGGAGGAAGTGCAGAAAAAGTGCGGTGAAAGCGGCACTATTTGTACAATTCTGCGCCCGGCAACCATGTTTGGCAAAGAGATGAAAGGGTGGGGACAGCGCATGGCAGGACAGGTGCTTACCGGCTCATATTTCAACATCCGCGACAACGACGCCAAGGTGAGCCTTGTAACGGCTTACGATGTGGCCCGTCTGGTACCTCTCATAGCACCCATAGGAGGCATATACAACGTCTCTGACGGCATTTCGCACTCCTTACAAGACTTGGCCATGGCCATGGGGAATAATCGCGGCAGAGCCAAAAAACCATTCTTTTTACCGATGAAATGGGCAAAATTAGCCGCTTACATCGGCGATGCCATACCCTTCCTCGGTTTGATTGTCAACAGCGAGGAATTGCAACGTCGCACCACATCCCTCACATTCAGCTCACAGCGTCTGCGCGATGCGTTGCCCGAGTTCCGTTTTCACGACACGGCAGCCGTGGTAGGACGCACAGACACAGATTTTCCGTATGAAGACGAGTGACTGTATATCGAAAGGCGCAACGCAGCTCGGCGCCACGCTGAAATCGTTGGCAGCGGTGGCTCTCAAGGCCCGCAAACCGGCTCCGAGGGTGAAGGAGGCTCCTCAGCGCCCCCTGCTGATTTTAGGCAACGGCCCTTCGCTGAACCAAACACTGCAGACGCAGCGCGAGGCAATGGAGAATTACGACCTGCTCGCGGTGAACTTCGCGGCAAAAACGCCCCTTTTCACCGAGCTTAAGCCTGCGCATTACGTCCTTGCCGACCCCCATTTCTTTGAAGGAGGGGATGACCCGAATGTGCAGCAGATGTGGCAGGCCTTGGAGGCCGCAGAATGGCCTCTGACGCTTCATCTGCCCGTGGCAATGGCAAAGCATACCCGCGCCGTGAAATGGGCTGAGAAAGGCTCTATGTGGCGTTTGAGGCCATTTAATATGATTGCTGCTGAAGGCTTCCCCTCAGTGAGCCGGATATTGTTTGACAGAGGCTTGGCAATGCCCCGGCCGCGCAACGTGCTCATTCCCTCAATTATGGCCGGGATAAGGCTCGGTTACCGCCGCATCGTTATTGTAGGCGCTGACCATACATGGACGCGTACGCTGAGTGTCGACGAGCAGAACCGCGTGATTTCGATACAGCCCCATTTCTACAAAGACAATAACGCCGAACATGAACGCGTGGCCTCGGTATATGAGGGCCTCAGGCTGCACGATGTGTTGGGAAGCATGACAATCGCCTTCCGCAGCTATCACCATATTGCCGATTACGCGGCGCATATTGGCGTTGAGATTCTCAATGCCTCGGTCGAGACCTTCATCGACGCTTTTCCGCGCCTGAAAACGCTGTAAGCAGACTTCTTCTTCAGCACCATACAACAGAAAGGCGGACGCATTGCTCTTGCATCCGCCTTTCTGTATATCTGAGTCTGATTATTTCAGAGGCGTTGAGAGGACGCGATATTCCCAGGGTTGCAGAATCTCGGGAAGCGCCTCTTCGGTGGCATTGAAGATGTTAACCATGCCTTTTGGGTCGGGAGTCTTGTCGGTGAATTCCACACGCGTTACCTTGCCGCTGAGATTGGCAACCACAAGTACCTTCTGGCCGTTGCGCTCGCGCGTGAAGACATATACGTCGGGATTGGCTGTGGCGTAACGCGTCATCGGAGCCATGTTGGCGTCCGTCCACAGAGCCTGATTCTTGTGGCGCAAGGCATTCAGCACCTCATAGAAAGTGGTGAAGCCGTTGGCCTTGTAATTGGGCTGCACGCTGTCGAGCTCAAAGAATTCAAACGGATGGTTGAAGCCCACTTCCTGGCCTGAATAGAGCATCGGCAGACCCGGCAGAGTGTAGCTCAGCACGGCAAAAGCGCCGGTGGCCGGGCCAAGACGGTCAAACTCCGTGCCTTCCCAAGAGTTCAGGTCGTGATTGGTTATCATGTTCATGTTGAAGGCACCCTTGGGGTATTCGCAGTGCTGCTTTTTGAGCAGCGTGTCGATGCTCAGCGCATTGCGGTAGGGGAGAGCCTGCCTCTTCTCTACGGCATACGTATTGGCGCCCTGAGTGGCGGCAATGGCGTTGAACACATCCTTCATGGGCCAGTTGTAATCGGCGTCGAAGGCATTGCGCGTAAGGTCAGCCTTTGAGGCCTCGGCAAGCATGAACACCGGTTTGATTTTGTCAAGCTCCGGACGTACCTCGTCCCAGAAGTCGGTGGGCACCATTCCGGCCACGTCGCAGCGATAGCCGTCAATGTCAGCCTCCTTCATCCAGTAGATAAGCGCCTCTTTCATAGCCTTACGCAGTTTGGGGTTGGAGTAATCGAGCTGATACGTGTCGGTCCAGTCGAAGGGGCCGTATTTCTCGCCCTTGTCGTTCTTGGCGTAGAAATCAGGGTGCTTCTTTACCCATACATTGTCGCAGCCGGTGTGGTTGCAAACCTCATCGAGGATTACCTTCATGCCCTTGTTGTGAGCTTCTTTCACCACGGCTTTCAGATCGTCGATGGTGCCGAACTCCGGGTTTATCTTCAGGTAATCGGCCACGGCATAATAGCTGCCGAGGGTGCCTTTGCGGTTGACTTGGCTGATGGGGTGCATGGGCATCAGCCACAGCACATCGGCGCCGAGGTCCTTCAGCCTTCCTAATTGAGCCTGCAGACCCTTGAGGTTGCGACCCGGGATGCCCTGACGCAGATTCACTTCATAGATGACGGCATTCTTGAGCCAGTCGGGATGCTTTACCGTAGTACTGTCGCAGCCGCCGCAAGTCTTTTTTACCTCCGTTGCTGCTTTACCCTTTTTTGCGGGTTTGGTTGCTGAGGCAGCCGTGGCGCCTGTCAGCACCAATAAAGCGCTTAGGAGCCCTAAAAACAAGTTCTTCATATCTGTAGAATGTGGTTGTGTATGTTTTTCAGTCGGGTATTGATGCCGTAAATTTACAAAAATTTCGGTGGGTGTGCAAATACCCTTTGCTGATATAACAATTTTTGGCAGAAAAGACTTAACTTTGCGGCGAATTTCCAAAAGGTATTTTTATACTGGACATGAAACGGATATTTATTGCGGGGCTTTTTGCCCTTGGTGTCGCGGCATTGCTGTTTGTGGGAGGCTGCGGTAAGACTGAAAAACGCAAAGTGGTGGAAGTGAAGACGGTGGCGCCTCCGCCCGCACCCGAGGTTCTCGACTCCATGGACGTGGCCATGACAAGCCGCTCACTGGCCGAAGCTCTGCGCATGGGCGAGAAGCTCGATTCCACCTACAATTTTCACGGCATTTTCACCGACGGCCAGAAAAACGCCCTCTATCATACTGCCGACGGCAAACCCGGCGTCTGGGATTTGATTGTGGAAGGACCGGACAGGGTAGTGATGCGCAACCTCGAAGCCGGCGCCCTTGAGGCCGAAGACCTGAGAGTATATATAGCACAGGCCGTTGGACTCACCGATTCCGACATTATCGAAGCCGGCGTTGCCAGTGAAAACACCGACGTTCAGGCTGTGGTCTATAAGCAGGGCAAGCTGCGCATGGAAATCACCCTGTTGCCCTCCACCGGCGCCGACGGCAGCGAGCTTGCCAACATGAGCGTCGCCTTCATCCGCCTCTGATCAAGACCGGGGAGGGGTGCACCACTCTGATTTTTTGGTCACCGAGTTATTTTACAGTTCAATATAATAGTAAGGCACAGAATTAAACAAATTCCGTTGCCCAATACGTTTTTTTGTAACATCGATGGCAATTTCCGATTGGTCAATGCCAATCCATTGTCGTCCCAGCGTCTGGGCGGCATATAACGTTGAACCTGAGCCACAAAAACAATCCAAAACCACTGAATCCGGATTTGATGAATTTGCAACTATGTATTTCAACATATCAAGATTTTTTTCGGTGGGATAAATTGGATAGACAGGGTCCTTGTAATACCAGATGTCCTGTTGTTTTTTAGTAAGATGTTTGTCGGCGTAGTTTATTTTGCGGGGGTTGCCATTTTTTGACCATTCAATTAACCCTTGTTCATCAAGTTTCTCCAGTTCTTCCACCGGGCAACGCCAATGACGTCCTTTAGGAGGATAAATGCCTTTGAAGCAGGAACCTGTCTTCCCCGATTTAGTTTCGCCGGGTGCATGAATAGGTACTGTGGTATAGCGGCGTCCTTTGCTGTCGATTTTAGTATAACGTTTGGCTATGTCCTCGTCTGAGCATGGTATTTGCACATCGTTCCAGACAGGGGTTTCGCTTTTTGAATAAAAGAATATAACATCTTTGATGTTGCCATATCCCACTCGATGAAAATTTTTTGGACTGCATTTGATACGTGTGATGTCATTTCTGAAATTATTCATTCCAAAAATTTCATCAAGCATTACCCTTACGTAATGGCCTGTTTTATAATCGATGTGCAGATAAAAGGAGCCCTTTTCTGAAAGAAGCCGGTGCATGAGCCTTACCCTTGCTCTCAACCATTCAATAAAAATTTTCCCTTTGCGGAAATCAGAATATGCTGTTATGGCATCCGTAGAACGACTGATGGTTGCGACTCTGCCTGTTTTATCAATACCGAAAGAGTTTCCTGTGGCAAACGGAGGGTCAATGTAAATCAAGTCGATTTTGCCTTCATAGCCATTGTCGAGCAGCCATTGCAGACCCAAAAGATTATCGCCTTTTATAAGAATGTTGTTGTCAATCATAAACTGTAAAGGAAGTTTCTGAGCAATAAAGCACTCATTACATTGATATTTTCCGATGTTATGGCGTTGTACATCTTTTTCTTGCCTGGAATATACAAAACTCCGTCCAATATGGCAATTTTTATAATATTGGGTTTTGAGTGTATTTTCAGTATTTTTAAAGCGTCCTGAAATTGGCCGTTTTGATGGCCTCCCTCATCAGTGATGAATTTGGCTTCGCCGATAACATATTTTTGATTGAAGCGACAAATCAGGTCAAATCCTTTGTCATCGTCTCGTTTGAAGTTTAATTTCTCGGCGGCGAATTTTTTGAGGATAGAATCTGAGCCTGAGAGAATAGCATTATCGTTGTTCGACAAAAAGGTTTTTTCAGCCACGGGATTTAAACCGAGAGCGCCTGAATATATCCATCTTCTGAACAATGGCCCTATCTGTCTGTTGGGTTCTTTTGGCTCAGTAATTCTTTCATATAATTTTTCCAGACCGAGTTCTTTTATTCTGCCGCATATCCGGTTCACTGTTTGCGGATTTCTTTCAATTGCATCCTTGTCGTGGCGTAGAAAGGATACATAACTGTCTTTGACAGGGAATAATTTTAATTTCAGCAGTGTTCTGATTAGTCTGTCATTGTCATTTTGGCGGTAGCTGTCTTCGATATTGTCCCAAAGTGTTTCATTTATGCTTCTGATTGTATCCGGAGCCAAAGGATAGACCTTGAACAATTGATCAAGATAATCTCGTTGGGTAGCCAATTCTATGGATAGCCGGGTATAGTAATTCATTTTTTTGCAAAGATATAAAATAAATTTGAATAATAGCGAAGAAAAGAGAGTGTAGAGAGATGGCTGAAGACCGTGATAAAGGGCATGAATAAGGCCGCATCTGAGATTCGGCAGATGCGGCCTTTTGTTTACTGCAGATTATACTATTTCGGTGTCAATGTCGAGATTGTTGTCTTCCGTAGAGCAGTCTATGATGTCGTCCTGAGGGTTGTACTCTGCCAGACCATCCGGTTCCGGTTCTTCGGTGATTATCTCATCATTGCCGTCAGGAGTCAGGATGTCAGGGTCGTTTGCCGGCAACTCTTCGGTGATTATCTCATCATCATCGCTCTCTGCCACGAGCACAGGTTCTTCTTCCGGCAGTTCCTCGGTAACCACCATTTCTTCCTCATCATCATCATGTGCGCCCTCTTCTCCATGACCCTCTTCAGTGTCGTCGATAGCCACCAGGTCATCTTCGGGCAGCACATCATCTTCCTGCGCCTGAGCTATCTGCTCCACAGTCTTGGGCGGAATCACCTCTATAGTCTCTTCGCCGTCGGGGTATAAAGCGTAAGTGTTGCTATCCAGGTCCTGACGTACATAAACGTTTGAGCCGTCGGTGGTTATTGCCACAACCACATGCTGGTCGGCGAGGCTGTCGTTCCATACGTCGCCTTCTTCGCTGATGTAAACACCTTCCTCGGTCTTTACCCAGAGCTTGCCTTCCTCGTCAATGAAGGCCATGGGTTCAACGCCTTCCGGTTCGGGAGGAGTGGGGGGAGTGGGAGGGGTAGGCGTGGGAGGCTGGGGAGTAGGGGGTGTGGGAGGTGTCGGCGGTTCCGGCGGTGTGGGAGGAGTAGGAGGCGTCGGAGGCTCCGGCGTGGGAGGCTGAGGTGTGGGTGCGGGAGTAGGAGCAGGCTGTGAGTGATATACTTGCTGTACAGGAGTTACAGGAGCTGCCGCAGCGGGCTGAGCCGGTTCGCCGATAACTATCTCTTCTTCCTGGAAATCGGTGTCGGGAGCCTCTATCTCGGGGTCATCTTTGTGAGTGGCGGCATACA
>FR897847.1:11519-45775 GCA_000437495.1 Prevotella sp. CAG:485 | reverse complement strand
TGGCGGCATACACTGCGTATGCGCCGCCGAAGACTGCGGCCAGACCTGCGCCGCCAAGGGCTACGAAGCGTGCGGCGTTATTGCTCTTGTTGACATTCTGCGCGCCGGCAGGTACAGTAGGACGTGAAGGTCCTTGCTGCGGATAAATAGGGCGAGTGTTGGGATCGTTGGGATTCATATCTGTGTTGTTTGTTTGTTTTTTATGATGCAAAGATAGACAATATCCTGTGTTAAAGTAAAGTAAATAACCTGAATCTTTTTGAAATGCTGATAATACTTTACCAAACTATGGTTTTAGCTGATGTAATTTTGTTCGAGCGATACGAAACAGGGGTCAACCTGCAGGGTAGTTCGGGCGCCAATCATCAGAGGCTCGTTGCAGTCGTCGTGGCCCACGGGAAAGTTGTACGTTACGGGACATGAAATGTTCCATTCTGCCAGCAACTCGGCAATCATATCCTCGGCAGAGGTGAAGTTCACCCCGTTGCCGCAAGCCGCGAACTGACCCACCACGATGCCGCTTGCGCGGTTTATTACCCCGGCGAGACGGAGCCTCCAGAGGCGTCGTTGCAGCCTGCTCAGACTCTCGCCCACATCCTCCAGCATCAGAATGAAAGGCTCGTCGGCCATCAGCATTGCCTGGTCGAACGGCGTGGCGGCCAGGTCGCCGAGCACAGAGACATTGCCGCCAATAAGTCGCCCCGAGGCGGTGCCGCACTGTTGCAGCGGATGAATGGCGCCGGAGAAGGAGGTGTGTGTGGCACCGCCGAGGATGGCAAAGATGAGATCTGAGATTTCGTCAGTTGGGCGGTCTTTCAGCCTCCGCATCATAGGGGCATGAAGCGCTTTGACGCCGGTTCTCAGCCACAGCGAATGAAGGGCGCAGACATCGCTGAAGCCTATCAGCCATTTGGCACTCATTTGCACCGTGGAGAGGGGCACCTGACTTATCATCTGCACGGAGCCGTAGCCTCCGCGGCAACACCAAATAGCCCTTATGGCGGGGTCTTGCAGCGCGGCAAGGAGGTCTTCGAGGCGATGAGTTGCCGACGAGGCAAACCTGCCGTCGCCGCCGGTAGTGAGATGGCTCATCCGCACAGGCATGTAACCGCGGCGACGTATCTCGGCTTCCCCGGCGGCCACATACTCTTCGCGCACCACCGTGGCGGGGGTGATGAGCGCTATCTTGTCGCCCGGACGCAGAGGAGCCGGTAAAATCGGCGCTTTCACGACACCACGTTTTGAGGCGTTCCGGCCACAAAGGCGCGCAGATTCTCTGCCGAGATGTTAATCAGCCGTTGCCGAGCCTCAGTGCTTTGCCAGGCAATATGGGGCGTGATGAAGCAGTTGTCGCACTCCATCAGCGGCGAGTCCTCTCGTGGCGGTTCCTGCTCCATAACATCGATTGCGGCAGCTGCAATCTGCCGGCGACGCAGCGCGGCCGTAAGAGCAGCTTCGTCGACGAGTGCTCCGCGCGACGTGTTGATGAGTATGGCATCCGGGCGCATCAGCCCCAACGTTTCCTCATTTATAATGTGATGAGTCTTAGGCGTCAGCGCCGAGTTGAGCGACACCACATTGCTGCGGCTCAGCAGCTCGTCGAGCTTCACCCGTTCCACCCATTCGGGCAGGTCGCGCTGAGAGTTGGTGATTACCGTCATGCCGAAAGCCTTGGCAATGGTACCCACCCGCAATCCTATGTTGCCGAAGCCTATTATGCCCATCGTCTTGCCGCTCAGCTCTGTTATAGGCGCGAGCCTATAGCTGAATACCGGGCAGTTGGCCCAGTCGCCGCGTTTCACACTGGCGCTGTAATCCGACACGCGGTTGGTTACCTCAAGCAGCAGCGCGAACACCAGCTGAGCCACCGAATCGGTGCTGTAGGCCGGCACGTTGCACACCGTAACGCCATGTTTACGGGCTGCCTCAATGTCTATGTTGTTGTAGCCTGTGGCGAGCACGCCAATGAACTTCAGCTTTGGCAAAGCCGCTATTATTTCGGCATTTAGCACAACTTTATTAGAGAAAACGGCCTCTGCGTCGCGGCAGCGTTCCACAACCTCGTCGGGCGCTGTGCGCGAGTAAATGGTCAGATTGCCTAGGTCCTCAAGGCCTTTCCAGCTGAGGTCGCCGTCATTTGCCGGCGATGCGTCGAGCACTACTATCTTCATGATGTATATTTCTATTATGGGTTAATTCAGAGTTGATTCAAGTTGTCAAAGCGTAACGGCTGAGTTTGTAACTATCCGTCCGTCGGCCATAGCTATTGTTCGGTCGGCGATGGCGGCCAAATCCTCGCTGTGAGTTACAATCACAAACGTCTGACCGAGCGACTGGCGCAGCGATGCGAACAGCTCCTGCATCTCCTTGCGGTTGGCAGAGTCGAGCGAGCCGGTAGGTTCATCGGCAAGTACCACCTTGGGGTTGTTTATCAACGCCCTTGCCACCGCCACGCGCTGACATTCGCCGCCGCTCATCTGAGCCGGCCGGTGCGAGGCGCGGTCCGAGAGTCCCATGAGTTCAAGCAGTTCGGCCGCATGGCTGCGGGCTTTGCGTTTGCTTTGACCCCCTATCAGCGCCGGCATCATCACATTCTCCAAAGCGCTGAACTCGGGCAACAGCCGGTGAAACTGGAAGATGAAGCCTATGTTGGCGTTGCGGAAGGCCGACAGACGTCTGTCGCGCAGACGCATCACCTCCTCCTGTTCGTAAATCACGGAACCCGTATCGGGGCGGTCGAGCGTGCCGGCAATCTGCAGCAGCGTGGTTTTTCCGGCGCCGCTCGGCCCCACAATGGCCAGCAGCTCGCCCCGGTTCACCGTGAGGCTTACATCCTTGAGCACCTGCAGCGTGCCGTAGCTCTTGTTTATATGATTCAGCTGTAATATAGATTCCATGAGCGTTAAATGCCTGTAATTTCGCGAATTATCTTATTTGCCATATAGATGCCGAACAGAGCCGGAATGGTGGCCAAGGTGCCGAACGACGACCGTTTGTTCTGCTCCATCAGCTCTATCACGGCTCGGCGTTCGGGTAGCTCCCTGCTCCACACCACCTCTATGTTGTTTATTGCCACGTTCATCTTGCGCAGCCGTGTGCGCAGCGTCCTCGCCAGCCCGTCGCCCTGCGTGGTGGCAAGAGTGCCGTAACACACCTGCGAGGGGTCCAAACGTCCTCCGGCACCCATGCTGCTGATGAGCGGAATCTCCTGCTCCACACACCGGCGCATCAACTCAACCTTCGGCGCCACCGTGTCGATGGCATCGGCCACGAAGTCCGGTCGCGGCTGCAGCATCAGACCCACATTGTCGGGTGTAATGAATTCCCTCCGGGCGTCAACGTGCAAGTCGGGGTTGATGCTCAGCAGACGTTCGCGCCACACCTCACTCTTCGGTCTCCCCACGGTGTTGTGAGTGGCGATTATCTGGCGGTTGAGATTCGATAGCGCCACATCATCGGCGTCTATCAGTATCAGGTTACCCACACCGCTGCGTGCCAGCACCTCGGCCACATAACCCCCTACGCCGCCCAGTCCAGCCACCATTACGGTGGCGGCTCTGAGCCTGTCGGCGTTCTCATCGCCAAGCAACAGACGTGTGCGTGAGTCCCAGCTGTCAGACGACATATCCTGCCCCTCCCTTTTCAGGAAAGCTGAGATGCCTGAAAGCCGGCGCGGCCCACATATTCAATTATCTGCTCGGGTGTCAGCGCCGCTGTGCCCTTATACGTCAGCACCTTGTCGGGCGACTCGAGGTCGATGTTCCAGTCGGAGGCCGGAGCCAGTTGCTGCAGTTCGCCTATTATGGCATTGCTGCATCCGCTGCAGCGTGCGTTGGTTTTGAATTTCAACATGGTTGTATGGGATTATATTTTTAACTTCTTGAGGCGCAGCGAGTTAGACACTACGCAAATCGACGACAGCGCCATTGCGGCCGATGCCATCATGGGGTTGAGGAGGATGCCGAACGCCGGATACAGCACCCCTGCAGCCAGCGGAATACCGATGACGTTGTAGATGAATGCCCAGAAGAGATTCTCCTTTATCACGCGCCGCGTCTTGCGGCTCAGCATCACCGCTTTGGGCAAGTCGGCAATGGTGCCGTCGGTGAGCGTTAGTCCTGCCACATCAATGGCAATGTCCGTGCCGCTCATTATTGATATGGCCACATCGGCTTCCGCCAGCGCCGGCGCGTCGTTGACGCCGTCGCCGAACATGGTCACGCACTTACCCTGCTGCCGCAACCCGGCCACAAACGAAGCCTTGTCGGCCGGCAGCATACGCGCTTCCACCTTGTCGATGCCTGCCTCTCGGGCAATGTGCGCCGCCGGAGCCTCGCTGTCGCCCGTGAGCAGAATGGTCTCTATGCCCATCTCCTTTAGACGCTTTATCACCGGCGCCGCCTCCGGGCGCAGACGGTCGGAGATGGCAAACAAGCCCAAACACCTCTTGCCGCTGAGCAGAACCACCACCGTGGCCCCCTGTCGCTGCATACTTTCTGCAAATTCCTGCTCCTTTTTCGTCAATTCGGCACCCAGCGTGGCGGCATAGTCGAGCGAGCAGACCGTGTAGTCGGCTCCCGCCACCTTCCCGGCCACACCGGCGCCCGCTATCTGTTGAAAATCGGCTGCCGAGGCCTCCTTTGCGCCATGCTCTCCGGCCCATGCCGTCAGAGCGTTGGCCAGCGGATGCTCGCTGCGCGATTCAAGAGCTTTCACCACCTGAGCCGCTTCGTCCGTGCCGATGGCAGAGAGCATGAAATCCTCCACTACGGTGGTGCCGTAGGTCAGCGTGCCGGTTTTGTCAACGCACAGCACATTGACCTTGCTGAGCAGCTCAAGCGCAGTGGCGTCGCGGAAAAGCATATTCTTCTGAGCGCCGCGACCCATGCCCACCGTTATCGCCGTGGGCGTTGCCAGCCCTAAGGCGCAGGGACATGAAATCACCAGTACCGACACAGCCGCCAACACCGCGGTGGCCAGGTGTTCAGGGTCGCAGATGCACCATACGGCGAAGGTAATCACCGCGAGGGCTATCACCGCCGGCACGAAATAGGCGCTGATGCGGTCAACGAGGCGCTGCACAGGGGCTTTGCTCGACTGCGCCTGACGCACACGTTCAATGATGGCGCCCAACAGCGTTGCAGCGCCCGTTTTGCTCACCTTGACGTCTATGCTGCCGCTCTGCAGCAACGTGCCGGCATGCACCGGCTCGCCGGGCGTCTTATGCACCGGCATCGTCTCGCCGGTGAGCATCGACTCGTTCACGTAGGCGTCGCCGTCTGCTACCGTGCCGTCGGCCGGTATGCGTTCGCCCGGCTTCACCATTATCACGTCGCCAGAGTGTAAGTCCTTGATATGCACCAACTTATGCGCGGCGCCCGTTTTCAGCATCGCCACTTCCGGCTGCAGACTCATCAGTCCGCGCAGCGCCGAACCGGCCGAATGACGCGCACGCATCTCCATAAGCTTGCCCGTAAGCACAAACGTTATTATCATGGCGGCTCCCTCAAAGTAGAGCGCCGCCTCAAGCCCCTGACTGCGCCAGTATTCGGGCCATATCAGCGTGAAGAGCGACAACAGGAAGCTCACCGTGGTGGAGAGTGCCACAAGACTCTCCATCGACGCGTGCCCGCGCATGAGATTGCGGAACCCCGAGGCGTAAAAGCTTCTGCCGCACACCAGCATCACAATCAGCGTCAGAGCGCCTGTCAGCCAGTCTATTAGCGCCGAGTGGAACAGGTGCGTCATGCAGATGACGGCAATGGGCAGCGTCAGCACCCAGGCTATCAGCACCAGCATCTTCTGTCGCCGGTAGCGCGCTGCCTCGCGGCGGTCCTGTTCCTTCAGAGCCTCAGCCTCGTCGCTGGTATATATCAGCTCGTAACCCGCCTTCTTCACAGCCTCGGCAAGCAGCTCCGGGTTCTCTTCTCCCGGCTTCCAGTCTACCAAAACAGTCTGATTGGTAAAACTCACGTCGGAGTGTTCCACTCCCGGCACAGCCTGAATGGCTTTCTCCACGGTGTTGGCACACACCGTACACATCATGCCTATAACGGGATATTTGGCGGTCTTAACGGGTGTTTTCGGGCTCATGTTATGTTCATTCTTATGCGCAAGTGACGCGGATAGAGATTGTTGTAACGGCTTCCGAGATTCTTTATCCATCCCAGGGGCTCGTTGTGATACATAACTAACAAATGCCCTTTTGCAAATGTTGGCGGCAGCGAGCCGGTTTGCAGGCTCAGATATTTAAGTGCCTCCTCGCGGTCGAATTCCACCGTTGCGAAGGCCTCGCGGCGCAGCAGACGGCTCATTGCCAGTTCGTGGGTAGGCTCCCAGCTTCTCTTGCCGGGAGTTGCCACCGGAGTGCCTGCCGACATCGTCTGCCGCTTCACTGCTTCGGCTATGGGCAGATATTCCCGGCTCAGCGCATAGATAACGCCATTGCGTTCGGTAAGAGCCTGCTCCGGACCGGCGAACCATTCGGGCAAATTTACCTCCTTGCTCTTCACTTTAGGGAGCCTGAAGCGCCGCTCTGCCCCGGTTTTGCGCAGCAGACAGACATACAGCCCTTCGGAGCCGCTAAGGTGCGGATAGAAATGAATACCCGCTCCGTGGCTCCGTGCCTGCGAAGGCGTTATGGCGCTTATATCCACCACCTCGAAGCCCAAATTGGCACATATCCACTCCACGTTGCGCTCATTCTCCTCGGCGTTGAAGGTGCAGGTGGAGTAAATCATCATCCCTCCCTGCCTCAGCGCCGTCGCACCGTTGGCTACAATCTCGCGCTGCAGGGTAGCACAGCTCTCCACAAGTCCCGGTGTCCACTGGCGTCGCGCCTCTTCCTCCTTGCGCATCATCCCTTCGCCCGAACAGGGAACATCGGCTATCACCATATCCATCCATCCTTCCGCACTTTGGCAGAGTGTCTTGGTCTCGCCGCGTGTTACAATGGTGTTTGGGGTGCCCCATTTCATCAGGTTCTCCTGCAGGATATCGGCTCTCTTGGGCACATATTCGTTGGCTATCATCAGCGAGCCTTGCGGCAGCACGTCGGCCACCGCCGTGGTCTTGCCTCCCGGCGCCGCGCACAGGTCAAGGACTTTCAGCGCTTCCTGCCCCAGTTCCTCTGCTGCCATCGCCGCCACGCGCCCCACGAACATCGACGCCGTTTCCTGCACATAGAATCGCCCCTGATGCCATTGCGGGTCGAGTGTGAAGACGGGTCTTTGGGGCAATATGAACCCCTCGGGCGCCCATTCCACCCTTTTGGCGTCGGGCATCAGGGTGGCACGTTTGGCCGGATTGAGGCGCACGGACGTTACGGGCTCTCCGTCGAGGGCTGCCAGCAGTGCGGCGCCCTCTTTCTCGCCCAACCTGCTGCGTATGCCGGCTGCGAAGGTGGCGGGCAGCTCAATCATGCGGCGTAAGGGTTGAGGTGGCTGATTTTATGCGTTTTATCTGCCACATAAGCATCAGCGACGCTATTATGGTGGCGGCCACGTCCGACAGCGGGAAGCACGACCACACGCCGTTGAGCTGATAAAGGGGCGGCAGGATATAGAGCAGCGGTATCATGAAGATTATCTGGCGTGTCAGCGACAGAAAGACTGCCTTGCCGGCCATTCCCAACGACTGGAAAAAGTTGGTGGCCACAATCTGGAAACCTACCATCCAGAAGCCTAAGGTGGTGATTCGCAGGCAGTTGATGGCACATTCAATCTGTTGCTCATCTTGCATGAACATCTGCGCTATGGGCTTTGGCGCGAAGTGTCCTACCACGGCTCCCACGGTGGTTACGGCCAGTGCCGAGCCGCCTGCCAAGGCCAGCGTGCGCCACAGCCTGTCAAGCCTCCGGGCGCCGTAGTTATAGCCCAAGATGGGCTGCATACCCTGGCAAATGCCTATAACGATGAAAATAAAGATGGTGACGAAGCGGTTGAACACCACCACAGCCGCTATGGCATTGTCGCCGCCGTAGCTCAGCAGCGACGTGTTGATGATGGCGTTGATGACCGCGTTGGCCACGTTGATGAGAAACGGCGCCATGCCAATGTAAAGCACCGCCCTTATCACCGGCCACACAAAGTGAAAAGTGCCGCGCCGGAAACGCAGGGTGGAGTCCTTGCGGAAGAAATGGGCCATGACAAAGAAGGCAGTTACAGCCATTGAGATGTCGGTGGCAATGGCCGCGCCGCGTATGCCCCAGTGGAAGACGAACAGAAACAGCGGCGCCAGAATAGCGTTCAGTCCGGCGCCTATAAGGTTCGTGGCCATGGCTCGCCCCGGATAGCCCGTGGCACGCATCACGTTGTTGTAGCTGAACGTTACGTTGATAAGCACCATGCCCGGAAGCACCCACAGCAGAAATTCGCGCGCGTAGGGCAGCGAGTTGGCCGACGCACCGAAAAGATGCAGCAGCGGGTCAATCCATATAGCGAAGGCCGACATATAAAGGGCGCCTATGATGAGCGTCAGCAAAATGGAGTTGCCTAAAATCAGCTCGGCCTGCTTCTTGTCGTTCTGACCCATGACGATGCTGATGCGCGTGGCGGCGCCGGCACCTATGAGCATGCCTAATGCCGTGGCCAGGTTCATCACCGGGAAGGTTACGGCGATGCCGCTCACCACGTTGGGGTCGTCGATGGCGTGTCCAATCACCACCGAGTCGATGATGTTGTATAACGCCGTCACCACCGTGCCTATGATGGCCGGTGTGGAATAACGAAGCAGCAACTTGCCCACCGGGGCCGTTGCCAGTTCGCGCAGACGCTCCATGGGGTCTGCTGTCCTCTTATGTGTTGCCAAAGCCATTATTCAAGCGGTTGATGATATCCTTTGTAGGCACCCAACGGCGAGCGGCTGCAGCGCCCCGAGGTCAAAGACGAGATGCTGCTTGATTTATGGCCGCAGTAAATGCATGTATAACTGCCGCTCTCATTGCCGGCATACGGCTCGTGATACCCTTTGTAGGCACCCAACGGCGAGCGGCTGCAGCGCCCCGAGGTCAGCGACGAGATACTGCTCGACTTATGGCCGCAGTAACGACAGAAATAATGCGAACGTTCGCCGCCGGCATACGGCTGATGATACCCTTTGTAAGCACCCTGCGGCGAGCGGCTGCAATACCCTGAAGTCAGCGATGACACACTGCTTGAGCTATAGCCGCAGTAACGGCAAAATACGCGGTTGCCGTAAGCCATCAGCGCCACAAACGTCAGCGCTGCAAAAGTCAGCGTCAATAATATCTTTTTGCCCATACTTCCTTTTTCGCAAAATTAACATTTTCCCCTCACCTCTGCAAATCCCCTCAAAACAAGAGGCTGCGCCATAAGTGAATTATGACACAGCCTCTCATTATATGAGACTATAGTGCAAATTAATAAGCGGGTACGAATACTTTCTTGGTTTTGCCGCTCCGGTAACGGAATATGTTAACCTGACCGCCCACCGGCTTTGACACCTTGAAGCCGTTTAGAGTGTAGATGGCTATCACTACGTCTTCGGCCTCGTCAACATTCGGTCCGGTTACGCCCGACGTCTTGATGGTGTTGAAATTTTTCCATATATCCGCCTCTTTGTAGAGGTCTATGGCGGATGCCGGAACTAACAGCGTGCAGGAGCTGTATAGCTCAACCGGGAATGGGGTTGTTCCCCCGAAGGTGGGAGGCGTTGTGGCCAGCACGGTGAGTTCCTTCAGGTTAGTGCTTTGGTAGAACATATAGTTGCCGCATTTGGTAATAGACGACGGCAGGGTGAGCTTCTCCAGTGACGGACACTGGCGGAAGGCGTTGTTGCCTGTCTCCGTTACTCCTTCGGGAATTTCTATGGTCGTTAGCTTGGGGCAGTTCAGGAAGCAAGAGGTCGGGATTATCTTCCATCCTGCACCTACCTTTACGGTCTCCAGATTTGGAGAGTTTGCAAGAATGTTGTTGCCTACGTTGATAACTGATGCAGGAAATGTTATGCTCTTAAACTTGTTGCGCGACACAGCATAGCCATCCACAGTTATCAGGCCTTCAGGCAGAGTGATTTCCTCCAAGCCTGCGCAGTTGAAGCTGCTGTATGCCAGCTTCTTCACCGTTGAAGGTATCGTGATGCGTGCCAGATGGTTGCAGTCGAGGAATGCACCGTATGCCACTTCGGTGAGACCTTCGCACAGCTCAACGTCCGTAAGACTCCAATCGCCGCTAAAGGTAGTGGATTCCCATGTGGAGACGGTACCGGGAACGCGGGCCTTTTTCAATTGGCGGCAGTTAAGGAATGCATTGACCCGTAAGGTCGTCAGGCCATTGGGCAGGATTGCCTCTTTAAGGGCTGTTTCGTCGAACGCCTGTCGGCCTATAACCTTAAGACTCGACGGGAAGTTACATTCTTCAAGATTTTTGCAGCTGTTGAAGAAATAGTCTGGTATCTGATTCAGCCCTTCGGGTAATGTGGCCTTTTTTAGGTACATGTTTTCGGCACATGCAAAATCTCCGAACCGTTTGGCCGAGTCAGGAATTGCTATTGACCTGAGTCCGGTGTATGCAAGGCTCAAATAACCTATAGCATTTACGCCTTTGGGAATGTCGAGGTGTTCAAGAGCGTATGTGTAACAGAAAGCTTGTATCTGAATGGCCTTCAGGGTGGAGGGCAGCGATACCTGTTTCAGGTTGTAGCATCTCATGAAGATGCTGTGACCCAATGAGTCCACCCCTTCAGGTATATTTACCTTTTCGAGCAAATAATCGTTTTGGAAGCAGCCGTGGCCTACGTATTTTACAGTTTTGGGAAGGGTTATTTCCTTCAGACAGCAGCAATTGAAGAATGCATTCTGAGCTATTGTGTCCGTTCCTTCGTTGATTGTTACCGATGAAAGCGACTTACAGTTGGAGAAAGCATTTGAACCAATTTTTTTGACTGATGCCGGAATCACTACTTTCTGCAGGCTCGGCTTGCTGGAAAAGGCATTTGACCCTATTTCCACTACCGGACAGTTATCGCCTATGGTTGCCGGTATTTCGGCCACTGCTATGGTTCTCGGCGTTACGCAGGTGATAGTGGCGTTGCCGTTATTTATCTTATACTTGTATTCCGGAGTCGGGGCCGACTGCAACTTGGCAAATTTCTTCCACAAGCTGTGTTGCTGATAGCGGGCCAAAGCCTCGGCAGGCACCTGTACGGTACAAGTTGAGTAGATAGATTCTTCAAACGCCCCTTCACCCATTTCAGGCGGCGTTGAGGCCATTACGTTGAGAGAGCTTATATTGATGCCTTTGAACATACCCGCACCCCCGCGGCCGAAGGTTGATGGCAGAGACACATTAGTCAGCATCGGGCAGTTGGCGAAAGCCGTGTCTCCGGCCTCCGTTACGCCTTCAGGAATCACTACCGTATTGAGGAGACGTACGTTGGCGCACATGCCGGCGTTGATCTTGGTTACCTTGTTGCCGAGGATCACGCTCTGCAGAGCTGTACAGCCGGCAAAAGCATTCGCTCCTACCGATGTTACCGAGGGAGGAAGAACTATTTCGGACAAGGCGATACCCGACAGCGAACCGGCGCCTAACGTTGTCAGTCCGTTCATCAATGCAAAATTTTCCAATTTCACTGTGCCGCGGAATGCATTTTCGCCTATTACCTTCACAGAGAGAGGCAGGTAGCATTTCTTCAGCGCCGTGGCGCCGTCAATGAAACCCGTGGGTAAAACTTCTATGCCTTCACTTACCGAAAGGGTGTTGAGTTTTACACATTTGGCGAAGCAGTAGTCGCCTATTTTCTTAACGTTGGCGGGAATGTTTATGGAAGATATATTTGTGCCATAATAGGCGCTGTCGCCTATGCTTACAAGACCTGGGCCAAAGGTTGCAGAAGATGACAACTTAGTGCCCATGAAGGCATTGCGGCCTATACTTTTCATATTAGCGAAGCCGAGAGTCCATGGCATGGAATTCTCTACGTAGACGGTGGTCAGGGAAGAGGCTCCGTAGCAGAATAAGTCAGGCAGCGAAGGCACAGTCTCTCGAAGGTAGATTGTGCGGATTTTGGTGTTACCTTTGAACGTACCCACACCGAAGCTCGTTACCGACGACGGTATGGTGATTTTCGTGAGTCCGGCGTTGGCGAACGCATACGCTCCTATGGTCTGAAGACCTTCGGGCAGAGTTAAGTCCGTTAGAAAGGTGTCGTAGGCAAAAGTCGAGTCACCTATCACCTTCAGGCTTGCGGGCATGTTGACCGTCTTCAGTGCCTTGCATTTGGCGAACGTGGCTACGCCGAGAGAGGTGATTGTAGATGGTAAATCGAGCGAGACAATGTTGCGGCAGTTGGTAAAGCAGCGTGCCGAAAGGGTCTCGATGCCCTCCTTGAAGGTTACATCCGAGAGTGCATAGCACTCGGCGAATGCGTCTGTCCCTATGGTGCGCATAGTGGCAGGAAAAGATACTTTGGTCAGGGTTGCGTGAGCCCGGCAGGCGCTTGACGCTACGGACGTAACGTTGTACTGAGTGCCGTCTATCGTTACTTTCTCGGGAATTTTCATTTCCGTGGCATCCTCTTTGAGACCGCTTACGCTGGCTTCTCCGTTGACGATGGTGTAGGCGATGTTGTTGACCCAGTTCGCGAGTTGGGGGTTGTTGGCTGCGGCAATTGAGCCGGTCAGGTTCAGCATGATGGCTATCAGTAGCCATTTTGATACGTTCAGTTTTCTCATAATACTGCTGAGAGGTTTTTGGGGTGAATAGTGAAATTGTTTTAAGATAGTTTTGTGAAAACGAAATTTTGCAAAGGAGAAACAGACTATATGGGTGAAAAATAGACTGCCGATCTTTTAACGGGAGGACTAAACTATCGGTTGCAAATTTATAAAAAATACAAAAAATAATTTACCCCTCCCCGATTATTTAACAATAATTAACAAACGTTAATGGATTATGCTGCGTCTTAACGTTTCCACTGACTGATTATGACTTAGTCATCATAAAAAAGCGGCACCATTTTGGCGTCGCTTTCAATATCGTATTTTTTTGTGGGGGGGGGTCAGGCGTCGATGTTGGCGAACTTGGCGTTCGACTCGATGAATTCGCGGCGGGGACCCACCTGCTCGCCCATGAGGATGGAGAAGATGCGGTCAGCCTCGGCGGCGTCGTTGATATGCACCTGTTTGAGCAGTCGGTGTGCCGGGTCCATGGTGGTCTCCCACAGCTGGGCAGGCATCATCTCGCCAAGACCTTTGTAGCGCTGCAACACCATCTTGCTGTTGTCGCCGCCGCAATGACGGTCGATGAACTGCTGCACCTGGCGGTCGTCCCAGGCATATTCCTCTATCTTGTTGCGGCCCTTTGTGCTGCATTTGTAGAGCGGAGGCGCGGCGATGTATAGATAACCCTGCTCTATGATGGGGCGGATGCGGCGGAAGAAGAACGTCATCAGCAGCGTGGCGATGTGGGCGCCGTCGACGTCGGCATCGGTCATGATGATGATTTTGTGATAACGGAGCTTGCTCATGTTGGGCTCTTTGGAGTCCTCTTCGGTGCCTATGGTTACGCCCAGAGCCTTAAACATATTCACAATCTCCTCGCTCTCAAACACCTTGTGGTCCATGGCTTTCTCCACGTTGAGAATCTTGCCGCGGAGTGGAAGGATAGCCTGGAAATGCGGGTTTCGGCCCTGCTTGGCGCTGCCGCCTGCCGAATCACCCTCCACCAGGAACAGCTCACATTCGGCTGCGTCGCGGCTGTTGCAGTCGGCGAGTTTGCCGGGGAGTCCGGCGCCGCCGAGAGGCGATTTGCGCTGCACTTTCATGCGCGCGTTGTAGGCGGCATGGCGTGCCTGAGCGGCAAGAACCACTTTGTCAACTATCACGCGAGCCTCTTTGGGATGCTCCTCGAGATAGTTGCGCAGCGCCTCGCTGACGGCTGTCTGTACCACGCCCATAACGTCGTTGTTGCCCAATTTGGTCTTGGTCTGACCCTCAAACTGCGGCTCGGCCACTTTCACCGATATTACCGCCGTGAGGCCGTCGCGGAAGTCCTCTTTGCTAAGCTCTACATTCTTGAGCTTGTCGAGCAAATGGTTCTCGTCGGCATATTTCTTCAGCGTCGACGTGAGGCCGCGGCGGAAGCCCGTGAGGTGCGTGCCGCCCTCTATGGTGTTGATGTTGTTGACGTATGAGAAGATGTTCTCGTTGAACGATGTGTTGTAGGTCATGGCCACCTCAATGGGCACACCGTTGCGCACCGTGTTGAGGTGAATGACGTCGGCAATCAGCGGGTCTTTGCCCTGGTCAATGTAGCGCACGAACTCCTTCAGACCCTCATCGGAGTGGAACACCTGTTTGCGCGGGTTACCCTCCTCGTCGCGTTCGCGCTCGTCGGTCAGCGACAGGGTGATGCCTGCGTTGAGGAAGGCCAGGTCGCGAAGGCGGTTGGCCAGCGTGTCGTAGTCGTAGATGGTCTCCGTAAAGATTTCGGCATCGGGGTGGAAGGTTATCGTAGTGCCGGTGTGTGAGGCCTGTCCGGTTACCGTCAGTTCGGTTGTGGGCTTGCCTTTGCTGTATTCCTGCATGTAGATTTTGCCGTCGCGGCAAATCTCGGCGCGCAGCATGTCTGACAGGGCGTTGACGCAGCTCACACCCACACCGTGCAGACCGCCCGACACCTTATATGACCCTTTGTCGAACTTGCCGCCGGCGTGAAGCACCGTCAGTACGACCTCCAGAGCCGGTTTGTGGAGTTTGGGGTGCATATCCACCGGGATACCGCGGCCGTTGTCGACCACGCGGATGGAATTGTCGGCAAGAATGGTTACTTCTATGTGATTGGCGAAACCTGCCAAGGCTTCGTCTATGGAGTTGTCTACTACCTCATATACCAGATGATGAAGGCCGCGTGTGCCGGTATCGCCGATATACATTGACGGGCGTTTGCGTACTGCTTCAAGGCCTTCCAGCACTTGAATATTGTCGGCCGCGTAATGGCGGCTTTGTTCTTCTGTGCTGTTGTTGATGTCTTCTATATTTTCCATTATGATAGTCTTCGTAGGTGTGTTTGCGCGTTGAGCAAAAACACCTGCAAAGATACAAAAAAAAATCGACATGGCCTATAAGACCCTGTCGAAAAAAGAATTAAAAGTGTGCTGCGCGAATTTAGCGGCGGTATGTAAAGTTGAACCGGGCATTGCGCGCGTAACGCAGACGGAACAGAATGTCGCCCAGGGGCTTGAGCAGGTAAAACAGCGGCACGGCAAACCAAAGCCGTGTGCTTCTGAAACATGCGGCCAGGCGCCGGTAAAGCATTATCTGCATCAGCTGGAAGGCGAACAGCAGCACAAAGGCTATTATGGGTATCAGCAGATTGCCGGTAATGCCCGTGAGGACGCCGGCAGCCACCAACAGCAGGTTGTAGAGCCACAAATCGGCCCACAGCAGGCTTTGGCTCACGCGGCGGTTGTTGTCCAGGTAACGGGCGCTGAAGGTGTAACGTTCCTTCATGTTTATCCACATTCGGCGCGTGCTCTCGCCCCAGTTGACCAACACTGTGGCTTGGGGGGCGAACATAAAGCGCGAGTTGGCGGCTGTGGCCACCTGATTGACGAAGATGTCGTCGTCGCCCGAATGGAGGAAGTAGTTGTTGCCGTAGCCTGAGTTGCGGAAGAAAGTCTCGCGACGGAATGCGAGGTTGGCGCCGTCGCCGCGATATGGCTTGCCGTCAATGGCGCTCAGCATCCAGCGTGCTGTGGTGAGCAGCGTGTCGAAACGCCGGTACCATTGTTTGGGTCCGCGCAGCGGGCGGAGGTCCATGTAGGCCGCTCCAAGCACTATCTCCGTGGCCGCGTCGCCGAACTGCGACGCCATGAGGCTAAGCCATTGGTCTGACGTCACTTCAATGTTGGTCAAGGTGGTGAGGATAATGTCGCCCGTGGCCTTCTTTATGCCTATTGTGTTGCCGAGTTTGCGGCGGCTCAGGTTGTGGGCCTCCGGGGGTACAAACGTAAATCCGACGTTGGGATAAGCCTCGCCGTATGTCTCGCTGAGGTTTGACGCCTCACGTGCCGACCCGTCGACGACCACCACAACCTCTATGTTGGGATAATCCTGCGCGGCTATGGCTTCCAGAAAACGGCCGACCTCGTCGGTGCGCCCCGTGCTGAAAGCTATCACGCTGATGCGCGGCACGTCGGCATGCCCGGAATCTTCCGGCTCCAGTTCCTGCTCTTGTTTTTGTTCTTCTTCTTGGATTTCTTCTTCCTCAGCCTCATATTCGGGTGCTTTGGCTGCCTGGCAGCGGATGGTGCGTATGAGCTGATTGTAGCGGTTTGGCCCGAAGATGATGAAGAGGATGCCGAAGATGAGACCAAGGGCGAGCAACACCCATATTAGCGGTGATATACCTGTAAGTTGAAACATTATCAGAAATCAGAGAAAAATTTGGGTCGAATCACCAGTCCCACGCGTATGCGCCGGTGGAATTGGTTGTAGTCAAGCAGATTCTCCCCATAGCCGTTGTAAAATTGTATAAAGAAGAATTGATTGGCTTTTTTAAACATCCTCCACCCGAAATCCAGCTGCACGTTGTAATTGAGATTGAAGCCCGCACGTTTTGTCAGGGTAATGTCCCAGAAGAACTTGCGGTTGGGTGAGGTGATCTGCACACCGTGCTGCCAGATACCGGCATATTTGAGGATGTCGCGGTTGTTCTGGCCGTCGATGATGGGAATCCATATTTTGCCGTGCACCATAAGCCATTTGTCGATGATGATGTTGCAGCCCAGCGAGATACGGTTCCACGAACGGCTCTGAATGGAGTCGCGGCCGTTGCTCTCGTGTTCGATAAGCAGGGTGAGTTTGCCTATGAAGCGGTTTTTGTGAAACAGCGGCTTGCTGAGGCCGATGCCCGGGTTGAAGATGAAATCGTGCATGGGCATCGACTCTTTGAACACATCCCAGAACACTTTCTGCGTGTACATCAGGAACAGATAAGAATGAAGCGGTAAGACGCTCTTTGTGAGCTTTTGCTGAATGCTTATCTGAAATTTGACGTCGCTGTTGTTGGCTGTGGGTTTGCGAAAAGGGTCGGTGCCTACCAGGAAATAATTGTCCTTGTAGAGCGAGAAATAGGGTCGGCTGTCAAAGTCGCGCCGCAGCGAGTCGGTGAGGTCGATGGAGTCGTTGCGCTCCACAATGAGCTGGGCACGGCACACAGGTGCCATGACGACGATTGCCGCCATAACAGCCATAACCGCCGCGAGGCGCCGGAATATGTGTCTTGCCCTTTCCATAATCAGGCGCAAAATTACAAAAAACCTTTCAACCGATAAAAGTTTTCTCAGGAAAAATTTTCATTGCTTTTAGCCTCCTCAGCGTCTGCCGTTGATGCCGTTGCGGTTTCTGTTGCGCCGGCTGTTGGGGTCGAACGGGTTCTCGTTGGGGTCGAAATATTCATCTTCTTCCTCTTGCGTCGACTGTTCGTTGGCATTGCCGTGGCGTTTGGCTTTGGGTCGGTTCTTCTTCACCGAATTAGGCTTCTGCAGATCCACAGGAGTGGCGTTTACGTCCCAGCTCAGGTTCTGGTCCCAGTTCTTGCGCAGCGTGATTTTCTTGGGGTAATAGGCCACCGCTTCCGGCTGCAGACGCTTGTCGTAATCGCCGGTGTCATATTTGCCGTTGCCGTTGGCGTCGAAGATTACGCGGGCGTAATACGTTCCCGGCAGCAGATATGTGAACGACACAGTGCCGTTCGTCACCGTCTGCGTGCGGATGGGCACGTCGGAGCCGTTGAGCAACTCCACAAAGGCCGGAATGTCCTGCAGGCCGCTGAGATTGAACGACAGAGTGCCGTAATCGCCCGCCTGCCGCACCTTGAACTCCAGGTTCTGAGGCTTGACGTAATGCCCGTAAATATCGGCTATTGCCAGCGTGTCAATCACCAGACGGTAATCGCCGCCGAAAGCCCATGGCCCGTCAATCTTGTATTTGCGCGGATTGAGACTGTCGGCAGGCAGCAGGAGAGGCGAGGGTCGGTCGGACGTTATCCATGTGGTGTCTTTCTTTTGTTGCAGCCGAATACGGTCGGCATAGATGGTGTCGAGGGGCGCGCCGAAGGTCAGCATGTAAGGCTCGGGATATTCCTGCGTGGCGCCCGCCGACTTAACATCGGTGAAAATCACCGGCGGAGTCTGACCCTTTTTCAGCGCTTTCGGCTTGGGTCGTTTGTAGAGAAGCGTTAGGGTGTCCACGGTCAGTTTCACCGAGTCGCGACGTATGTTGGTGAGGTATTCCACCTCCAGGCGCAGCGTGTCCTGCTTTATCAGCTGCGGGTCTTTGAGCCACAGCGCCACCGAGTCGTTGCCCTCGCGCACCTCTGCCAAGGCCCAGTCAGAGAGGGGGCGTTGCGGGTCGTTGAGCAGGCGTATGGGAGGCAGCGCAGCCTGAGTGGCGTTCCATGTCAGTTCCACGCGCGTGGAGTCGGCACGGAGCGATTTCTTGAGATATTGAGGCTTGTAGCCCAGCGAGAAGGCGCTCAGCAGTATATCGTTGGGCTGATAGAGCGCCGAGGCTTTCTCCACCACCGTGTCGACCTGCAGCGTTGTGGGGTTGTAGATGGTGTCATTCACCGTTGTGGCCTTCACCGTGGGCACAATCCAGTCGTCGAAGAACGCCATTCGCTCCTCCGGATTGTCCCAGCGCATATCGCCGTTGAGGTCCTGGAGCGCATATAGGCGGTAACGGCCGGGCGCCAGGCCGCGGAGGCTGAAGCGGCCTTTGTCGTCGGTGCGCGCCACACGCTCCATCCGCACGCAGCTGAACACCGTGTCGGCGTCAGAGCGGTGAACACCCACTAAGATGCCCTGTTGCGGCTCAAGGGTGTGAGAGTCGAGCACCATGCCCGAGATGCGCAGGGTGTCGAGCACAGGACCGGTGGCAAAGGTGTAGGAGAAACCCTCCAGCTCGTTGGCCTCGTTGTTGTCGCTTATGGAGTTGGCAAAGTCTATGGAATATGTGGTGTTTGGCTGCAGCGTGTCGGTGAAGAGGATGGTAACGCGGCGTCCGGTGGCCGTAACGCGCGGCTGTGAGGCCGATGTGGGCGACACCACCACATTGGTGAAAGCATCTTTGATGTTCACATACTCGTCGAAGTCGAGGTGCATCTGCCGGCCTGACACGTTAGTTGCCCCCGGCGCCGGACTGGCCTGAACCAGACGCGGCGGAGTCTCGTCGCGCGGGCCCCCTTCGGGAGTGGAAATCGACGCACAGCCCGTGGCAATCAGTCCGGCCATGCAACACATTAATATATAAATTGCCTTGCTTGTCTTCATAGCTTGGTTTTGCAGCGGCCAAAAACGGGCCTGTGAGGGCGTCGGCCGCAGAAACAGAGCCCAAAAGTACTAAATATTCTCCAATGTGAATCAAATTCGGCGCTTTTTTAACTCAAAATTATTCTTACTTGAAAAAAAAGAGCTATATTTGCAGGCTGAAAGTCATAGGTGTCGTGCCACGATGGCAGGGCGCTCAACAAAGCATACAATAAAAAATAAAATAAAACTAACCAACAACAATGCAGAACAAAGGGTTTATCAGCACCATTGCAGTCCTTTTGATTCTGATTTGCGGTTTTTATATTTCTTTTTCTTTTGTAACATCTCACTATGAGAAGAAAGCAGAGGAATATGCCGCGAGCAGAGCAAAGACCAATGATGTAACCAATGACTCGTACAAGAAGTACCTTAAGCAGTTCAACGACTCTCTGGATCGCGAGAAGGTTTACTTCATCTGGACGTACAACCAGGTGCGCCAGATGGAGATAGGCATGGGCCTCGACCTGAAGGGCGGTATGAACGTAGTGCTTCAGATTAGCGTACCCGACATCCTCCGTCAATACGCCGCCGGCGACAACCAGCTGAATCAGCTCAACAAAGCCATCGCCGACGCAGAAAAGAAAGGTGCTCAGCCTGACGAGCCCGACTTCATCAACAAAGTCGCTGCCGAAATTCAGCCGGGCCACATGGCCGGTATGTTTACCAAAGAAGGCGAATATCTTGGCGAACTCAAATCCAACTCCTCAAACGCCCAGGTGGCCGAGGCGCTGAAGAAACAGGTCGACGGACAAGTAGACGCCGCCTTTAACATTTTCCGCACCCGTATCGACCAGTTCGGCGTTGTGGCTCCCAATATTCAGAAGCTGCAGGGCAAGAACGGTCAGATTCTGCTCGAGCTTCCCGGCGTAAAGGAACCCGAACGTGTTACCGACCTGCTCAAATCGAGCGCAAACCTGGAGTTCTACGAGGTTTATCTGGGCAACGAGGTTGCCTCTAACCTTGCAGCTCTGGAACAGGCCTGGAACGCTGAGGCTGATTCGGCTCACAAAGTCAACTTCGCCGAACTCGGCATCAACGTGCGTCAGGGCAGTCCCGTTATCGCCATCGTTGAGCCCAACAAGAAAGAGATTGTAGACTCCATCTTCAACTCGCCCCTGGCTCAGCAGAAGATGCAACAGGACTTCAGCGCCGTCTGGGAGGTGAAGCCCTTTGAAATGCCGGTATATGACGAAAAAACCGGCCAGCCCCGCGTTAAGAGCAACGGCCAGCCTGTAACCACTCCGGTATGGCAGCTCATCGCCCTCAAGGGTGAACCCAAGCTCGAAGGCGACGTGGTAACAGGCGCTACCTCGGAATACGACAAGATGCGCGGCGGCTCGGTGGTGAACATGACCATGAACGACCGCGGCGCTCAGGAATGGGCCACCGTTACTAAAAACAATATCGGCCGTCCGGTAGCCATCGTGCTCGACAACGCCGTTTATTCTTACCCCAACGTAAATGACGAAATTACCGGCGGCCGTTCGGAAATCACCGGTAACTTCACCCCCGAAGAGGCCAATGACCTCGCCAACGTGCTCAAATCAGGCAAGATGAGCGCCAAGGTAGAAGTTGTAAGCAACAACGTTATCGGCCCGAGCCTCGGTGCCGAAGCCGTTACCCAGGGCTTCCTCTCGTTCGTTGTCGCCATCTTTCTGCTCATGATTTTCATGATTCTCATCTATGGCGTCATCCCGGGTCTGGTAGCCAACGTAGGTCTTATCCTCAACCTCTACTTCACCCTCGGCATCCTGGCATCCTTCCAGGCAGTGCTCACCCTGTCGGGTATTGCGGGTATCGTGCTCGCCTTGGGTATGGCCGTCGACGCCAACGTGCTTATCTTTGAACGTATCCGCGAGGAACTCAAAGCCGGCAAGAAACTGCGTCAGGCCATCAGCGAAGGTTACTCCAACGCCTTCTCGGCAATCTTCGACTCCAACCTTACCTCAGTCATCACCGGCGTTATCCTGCTCGTGTTCGGCTCAGGTCCCATCAAAGGCTTCGCCACAACCCTTATCATAGGTCTGGTCTGCTCCTTCTTCACCGCAGTGTTCCTGACGCGCATCGCCATGGACCTCATCACCAAGAACGGACGCAACGCCAAGATGTCGTTCGACACTCCCGTAAGCCGCAACTTCCTTACTCACACCAAATACAACTTCCTTGGCCGCGCCAAGGTGGCAAGTGTGGTTTGGCTGACACTCATCGTCATCTCCATTGCCTCGCTGGCAATCCGCGGCATGAACCAGGGCATCGACTTCTCAGGCGGCCGCAACTATGTGGTACAGTTTGAGAAACCCGTCAACACCGCCGAGATGCAGAGCCGCCTGGCCAAATTCTTCCAGGACAAGGCCAACGACCCCACCGTGAGCGTAGGCGTAATCAGCATCGACACTCAGGACAAAGCCCGTATCTCTACCAACTACAAGATTGACGAGAACAACGTTGACGACGAGGTAACAGCTCTGCTCTATGAGGCACTGCAGCCCGAACTCACCAACGCTCAGGGCAAAGTGATGGATAAAGAGGCCTTCGCCATTGCCGACGAAAGCCACGGCATCATCTCCATTCAGAAAGTAGGTCCCAGCGTGGCCGACGACATGAAGAGAGATGCTTATTGGGCAGTGGGCATCGCCATCGTCTGCATGTTCCTCTACATCCTGCTGCGTTTCCGCAACATCGCCTTCTCCGTAGGTGCAGTTTCTGCCGTTGCCCTCACAGCATTCCTCATCATTGGCTTCTACTCCGTATGCTGGGGCTTCTTCCCCTTCTCAATGGAGATTGACCAGTCGTTTATAGCAGCTGTGCTGACCATTATCGGTTATCAGATCAACGACACCGTGGTGGTATTCGACCGAGTGCGTGAAATGATGAAGCTCTATCCGCTCGAAGACCGCAAGATTACCATCAATAAGGCCCTGAATACCACGCTGTCGCGTACGTTCATGACATCGCTGTCAACCTTACTGGTGCTCCTGTGCATCTTCTTCCTCGGTGGCGACTCCATCCGTTCGTTCACATTCGCCATGATCTTCGGTGTGATAGTAGGTACCTTCTGCTCGCTCTTCTGCGCAGCACCGGTAGCTTACAGCATCCTCCGCAAAGGCAAGATGAAAGCTGACGCCAAAGCCGTTGCCAACGCTGGCAACAAGCTTCAGGGCAACCGTCGCTTTAAATAATAAATAGCCTAAAAAAGCGCCACGGCGAAAAATTTTTCGCCGGGGCGCTTTGTTTTTTTATGAGCCCTGCCAGCCCTGGGAGCAATGGGAGTTTTGGGAATAAGAATAATGGGAGCCATGGGAGTAATGGGAGCTGAGTAGCAGCATTAGCCGCGCTGCTAAAATAGCTAAATCAGCTAAAATAGCTACCAAGCTAAATCAGCTAAAATAGCAACCCAAGCTACCGCAGCTGCCCAAGCTACCATAGCTACCCGGCTACCGCAGCTACCAAATTTGTCTTCGGGTCGGAGAAAAAGAAAAGAGGCCGCGTTGAACACGGCCTCTTTGAGGTGACCCCGGTGGGGCTCGAACCCACGACCCAATGATTAAGAGTCATTTGCTCTACCAACTGAGCCACGGAGTCATTCTCAGCATCCTTGAAGACTTTGTTGCCCCTCAGGGCACGCTGCCTTTCCCAAATGCGTTGCAAAGTTAATGCCTTTTTTTGAACCCCGCAAGTAATTGCCCGAAGAAATTCCCCTCTAACCCCAAATTTTAACATTTGTTTAACCTTTAAGGCGTAAAAGCGGATAAAACTTGTGCTAAAAAGGGCAAAAACTCGGTCTGCACCGGGTGGATAAAGCGTGGTAACTGCTTGGGTGAGTTTGCTGTCTATGAGCCGCCGTGGGTGCCGAGCATTGTGCCCGGGGTGGTCGATAAGCGAAATTTAAGCCCCGGGCAACCTCATGTCGGATTTTTTTAGTAACTTTACGGCAAAATACTTTTAACACAGATCAAGATGAGAAAACAGGTTTTGATGGTGCTTGGCGTTTCCACGCTGTTGCTGGCCACGGGCTGCTCAAAGAAGTTAGGGCAGTTCAAGAGCGAATATTTCTCTACCAACCCAACACCATTGCAGGAAGTAGGCACCAACGTGCCCGGAACGGTTACGGGCAACATCCCGCCTAAGTTCATGTTGCAGAATGCAAGAGTTACGGCAACCCCCGTGCTGCAGTGGCAGACAGGCACCGAAAAAGGTGTGGCCAAGTATGCCGAGGCTCAGGGCGCTCCCACACTTTTCCAGGGCGTAAACGTGCGCGACAACGGCCAGATTGTGGATTACGTCAACGGCGGCACGGTGCGCATTCCCTTCGACATTCCCTTTAAGGACGCAATGGCCAAGAGCACACTTTATCTTGATTTCCAGGTTGATCAGAACGGCAAGATCTACGCTCTGCCGCGTGTAAAAGTCGGTTACGGCGTCATCACCACCGCTTCGCTGGCTTCTGCCAAGTCGGTGGCACCCGCCCTTGAGCCGGATTCCTTCCGCCAGGTCATCACCAAGAATTATTCGGCCGACATACATTTCCTCATCAACCAGGCCAACATCCGTCCGTCGGAGCTTGCCGCCAAAGGTTATATCGACCTCAACCAGCAGCTGAAAGAGGCCAATGCCAGTCCGAAGATGGAGATTTCGGGTCTTACCATCAACTCATACGCATCGCCCGAAGGCACCTACGACTTCAACAAACGTCTGGCCGAACAGCGCGAGGCCAACACCACCGCGCAGGTTGAGGGTCAGCTGAAGAAAGATAAGATTGACGAGTTCGGCGAGCTTACCTCAAGCTTCACCCCCGAAGACTGGGAAGGCTTCCAGAAACTCGTTGAGGCCAGCAATATCCAGGACAAAGAGCTGATTCTGAGCGTGCTGAGAATGTCGCCCGACCCCGAGCAGCGCGAGAAAGAAATCCGCAACCTCTCGAGCGTATTCAACGAGCTGGCCGACCAGATTCTGCCTCAGCTGCGTTATTCGCGCATTCAGGCCACGGTGAAAGTGCTTGGCCGCACCGACCGCGAACTCGTGGAACAGTTCAACACCGACCCCACCAAGCTCAGCGTTGACGAGATGCTGTATCTGGCAACCCTCACCGACGACAATTTCAAGAAGATGGAGGTGTATGACCGCATCGCCCGCATCTATCCAAAAGAATCGCGCGCATACGTCAACTTAGGCGCAACCCAGCTTGTAGCCGGCGACAAAGATGGAGCCAAGGCCAACTTCGAGGAGGCCCTGCGCCTTGATCCCAACAGCAAGCCTGCCGAGATGAACCTGGCCCTCATAGCCATGATGAACGGCGACAACAGCCGTGCCAATGAGCTTCTCGGCGCCGCAGCCGGCACTCCCGGCATCGACGATGCCTTAGGCGTATATTACCTGCAGACCGGCGACGTGGCCAATGCCGTTCGCGCTTTCGGCGACAGCAAGACCAACAACGCTGCCGTGGCTCAGATTCTCAACCGCGACTATGCCGGCGCACAGCGCACGCTGCAGTCGGTGGCCAAGCCCGACGCCATTACCTATTACCTCATGGCCGTTACCGGCGCCCGCACAGGCAATCAGCAGCAGGTGATGGACAACCTGCGTCAGGCCGTCAAGCTCGACCGCAAGCTCCTTGACCGCGCCAAATCGGACCTGGAGTTCGCAAACTACAACCTGACTTATCTCTAAGCACATTGTCTGACAAAATCATAGAGAGGGTGGCGCGTCCCGGCGCCCCCTCTGCTCTCAAAGCCTTTATCCTGTCGGCATGGCCCGACCTGAGCGGCAACCGCGTCAACGGGCTGCTGCATCGCGGACAGGTGAAGCTGCGCGGCGAAGTAACCACGCAGTTCGACGCCCCCGTGAACGAAGGCGATGCCGTGGCAATAAACTTCACCCGTCCTTATACCGTGCTGCGCCATCCGCGCCTACAGCTGGTGTATGAAGACGAGTATGTTGTGGTGGTGAACAAGGGTTACGGACTGCTGTCTGTGAGCCGCGGCGCGGCAAAACCCGAAACCACTGCATATAACATTGTGAAGAATTACCTCAAAGAGTGCGATTCCCGTCAGAAAGTCTTCATCGTGCACCGTCTGGACCGCGACACCTCGGGCCTGATGATGTTTGCCAAGACGCCCGAAGCCAAAGAGGCTATGCAGCACAACTGGAACAACATGGTGCTGGAACGCAAGTATGTGGCCGTGGTGGAAGGCAACGTGGAGAACGACGAGGGAGTGATACGCAGCTACTTGGGCGAGACCAGCGCTCACGAAGTCTTCTCCACACAAGACCCTCAGCAGGGCAAGCTCGCCGTAACGCGCTATAAAGTGCTGGCACGCGGCCAGGGTCGCTCCTTGGTGGAGTATTCGCTCGACACCGGCCGCAAGAACCAGATACGCGTGCACAGCCGCGAACTGGGACACCCCATAGTTGGCGACCGCCGCTATGGCGCTTCACAGTCGCCCATCGGACGTTTGTGTCTGCATGCCCGCACACTGCGGTTTGTGCATCCGCAAAGCCGCAACGACATGAATTTCCAGCTCCCTGTGCCGGCTAAATTCCTAAAATTGGTAGGTAAATGAAATTTACACTTCCTGAAGTGCCTCACAACAACGAGGAGAAGACCGATACCCCGGCGCCGACCACACCGCCGGCGCCGTCGGCTTATGATGCGCTATTAGCCAAAATGGGCCGTAAGCCCGAGCGACCTAAGACCGAAACCGGCGAAAGCAAACCCTCGCGCCTTCATATCCCCGAAAAGCTCCGTGAGCTGACTGACGACAAAGACGACGACGGCTATGAAGTAGACGAACGCCAGGCCGACGAGGCTCAGAAGCTCATCCCCGAGCCCCTGAAAGGCCCCATGGCCATGGGTGCCAAAATACTCTCGTGGATAATGGTGCCCATGTTCATGCCCGTCATCAGCGTCATCCTTATGCTGTGGCTGTCGGCCATGCGCGCCATGCCCGAGGCGAATAAAATCACCGTGGTGATGGTCATTGCCGGCTTCAACACCATCCTGCCCATGATACTCATCGGCGTACTGCGAGCCATTGGCCTGGTGCGCGACGTTGGCCTCAACAGCCGCCGCGAGCGTTTCATACCGTATGTCATCACCATAGCCGGACTCGTCTGCTCCATCTTCTTCCTGAAGATGCAGGGCGCCCCGGAGTGGATGTGGAGCACATACGTAGGCGCCGCCGCCGCCATCTGCATCTGCTGCGCCGTCAACTTCAAATGGAAGATTTCAGCCCATGCCACCGGCGCCGGAGGCGTCCTCGCCACACTCCTGGTCATCAACATGTACGGCTCGCCCGTTGTCAACCTCACCTGGTGGATGTTCGGCGCCGCCATCCTCACCGGCCTCCTCGGCTCGTCACGAGTCTTCCTGCGCCGCCACACCGATATGCAGGTGCTGGCAGGCGTGGTCAACGGATTCCTCTGCGTTTACCTCGCGGCGCTGATTCTCAGTGCCTGACATAATAACTTATACCTACACCATGACACCGATTGTAAGCATCATAATGGGCAGCACATCCGACCTGCCCATAATGCAGAAAGCAGCCGAATATTTCGATCAGCTGCAGATACCCTTCGAGATACTTGCCCTGTCGGCCCACCGCACCCCGCGCGAGGTTGAACAGTTTGCCTCCACGGCCCGCAGCCGAGGCATCAAAGTGATAATAGCGGGCGCCGGCATGGCCGCACACCTTGGCGGCGTCATAGCCTCGCTCACCACACTGCCCGTTATCGGCGTGCCCATACGCAGCAGCTTCGACGGCCTCGACGCCCTTTTGGCCATCGTGCAGATGCCCCCGGGCATCCCCGTAGCCACTGTAGGCGTCAACGGCGCCCTCAATGCCGCTATCCTCGCCTCTGAGATATTGGCCCTCAACGACGACGACATTCAGCAGCGCGTGGCCCAATATAAATCGCACCTCGCCGATAAGATTGTCAAGGCCAACGATGAGCTGAAAGAGATTCATTACACTTACAAGACCAACTAACCGCTAAAACCCCACAGCAAGGTGCGATACAATTACCGACGGCGCATCACCCGCGCCGTAAAAGTCGGCGAAGTAAGCATTGGCGGCTTCAACCCCGTCAGGCTGCAGTCCATGACCAACACGCCGAGCCTCGATGCCGCCGCCACAGCCCGTCAGGCATTGCTCATCAGTAAGGCCGGTGGCGAACTGGTGCGCGTCACCACCCAGGGTGTGCGTGAGGCCGAGACACTGGCTAAGGTGCGCCGCATTCTCGACAGCGAAGGCTGCCGCGTGCCGTTGGTGGCTGATGTGCATTTCAATCCCAAAGCCGCCATGACGGCCGCCGTAACGGCTCAGAAAGTGCGCATCAACCCCGGCAACTTCGCCGACCAGCCGCGTGTGGTGGAGGGCGAAGAGATGACCCTTGACCAGTACCGGCAGCAGCTGCAGCAGGTGGAGGAACGGCTCGTGCCCCTTCTTGAGCTGTGCCGCCAAAACGGCACCGCACTGCGCCTTGGCGTCAACCACGGCTCGCTTAGCCACCGCGTCATGATGCGCTACGGCGACACACCCGAGGGTATGACCGAGTCGGTGATGGAGTATCTGCACATTGCCCGCAAACACAACTTCCACGACATTGTAATTTCCGTCAAAGCCAGTAACCCCGTGGTGATGATAGCCACCGTGCGCATGCTCGTTGAGCGCATGGACGCCGAAGGCATGGACTATCCGCTGCATCTTGGCGTTACCGAAGCCGGCGGCGGCGAAGACGGACGCATAAAGAGCGCTGTGGGCATCGGCACCCTCTTGGCCGAAGGCTTGGGCGACACCATCCGCGTATCGCTGAGCGAAGCCCCCGAAAACGAGATTCCCGTGGCGCGGCTGCTGCGCGATTATATAGTGAGCCGCGAAGGTCATGACCCCATCCTTATCTCCGACGAGCGTCTGGCCGGCGTAGCCCGCGAGATGGCCGACCCGTTGCCCGGACAGCAGCGCGTGTCGGTGCCGCAGGTGGCTTACCTCGACTTCAACCCCGAAGGCATGAAAGCCGTGAATGCCTCTTCCGACCCTCTGCTGCTCACCGACGACAGCCCCATAGCCCTCTTCTCCACGCATATCAACCCCGTGGGGGAGATGGCCTCATACATCGACCGTCTGCGCCTTACAGGGCGCCGCAACCCCGTTGTGCTTCATTTTACCTATCAGGGACGTAACGCCGAAGAAGTGGGTGTGCTGGCAGGTGCCGACGCAGGTGCGCTGCTCATGGACGGTTACGGCGCAGGATTATGGATTGATGCCGACGGGGTGGACCGCGACAAGCTCACCTCCATATCGCTGGCCATACTGCAGGCTGCGCGACTGCGTTTCAGCAAGACGGAATATATTGCCTGTCCGGGCTGCGGACGCACCCTCTTCAACCTGGAAGATACCCTGCGCCGCGTGCAGGAAGCCACCCACGGCCTTCCCGGACTGAAAATTGCCGTCATGGGGTGCATCGTCAACGGACCCGGCGAGATGGCCGATGCCGATTACGGCTATGTAGGCGCCGGTCCGGGTCGCATAACCCTCTATCGCGGCAAGACCCCGGTGGAGAAAAACATACCCCAGGAAGAGGCCGTGGAACACCTTTTGCGACTTTTAGAGGCCGACGGGCTGATGAAAGGCAAAAAATAAGCAAAAAATTTTCAACCCCTAACATGCTGCTATGCAGACACTTAGGAGCGGAGGTTAAAAATTTTTGAAAAAAGATTGAATTTTTTTTGCCAAAATATTTGGCCGCTTGAAAAAAACGTTGTAACTTTGCACTCGCAAACGAGAGGGAAACAAACTTGCAGACTACAGCAGATCTGACCCTTCGATTGCAAACATAACCCCAAGGTGCGGTAGCTCAGTTTGGTTAGAGTGCCAGCCTGTCACGCTGGAAGTCGCGGGTTCAAGCCCCGTCCGCACCGCAGAGGAGAGAGGAAGAGTAGCTGTGATAAACTTCGGTTTTCCGGCTACTCTTTTTTATTCCATTCCTTTTAATCCATTTCATGACTGTACTCAGGCTGTCGCTGACCGCCTCTGCGCGTTGCCGGAAGGGCGTGGGGCGCCGCTTTGCAAAACTTCAGGCCGAAGCCTTTATCAATTTTCCACAGAGTTCGTCAACTAAGTGGCTAATAATTTGGCAATTGGCGCACGTTTGATTACCTTTGCAGGTAGAAACGATTCTATTGTATGAGCAATGATACTTCTTTGGCGCGCGGATTCCGTCTGCAAGGCAACGAGCGCGTCTATACCATAGAGGAAAAATTAGGTCAGGGAGGCTTCGGTATCACCTACCGCGTGCGTGGCCCCGTAAAGGTGGGCAACATACGCATGACGGTGGATTTCGCCCTCAAGGAGTTCTTCCTGCGCGATGACTGCGAGCGTCTCGACAACTCCAGCGTGTCGTATTCCAACCCGGCGCGCGACCGCGTGGAGAACTCGCGCAAAGACTTTGTCAACGAGGCGCGGAGACTGAAGAAAATCGGTTCTCGCATCCCAACATCGTCAGCTTCGACGAGGTCTTCGAGGCTAACAATACCGCCTATTACGTCATGGAGTATCTTCGCGGCAAGAGCCTTGGCGATTACGTTACCGAGAAAGGCCAGCTCAGCGAAGAGGAGACCCTCAGCCTGCTGAAACCCGTTATGGAGGCCGTGGAGATGCTGCATCAGAACCGCGTTTGCCACCTCGACATAAAGCCCGACAATATCATGCTTGAGCCGACCGACGACGGCTCCGTACGCCCGGTACTCATCGACTTCGGCCTGTCGAAGCATTACGACAAAGAGGGCCACGCCACCTCTACCATCAACTCGTTCGGTTATAGCGAGGGATACGCGCCTACAGAACAGTACGGCGGTATCACCACCTTCTCGCCGGGTGCCGACGTATATGCCCTCGGCGCCACGCTCTTCTATTGCCTCACAGGCAAAACGCCGCCGCGCGCCCTCGACCTGCGTCCCGGCGAGATGGCAGGGATGCTTCCTGAAACGGTGTCGGACAGGCTCCGCGAGGTAATCCGCCGCATGACCCTCGACAAGCACGATCGCCCGTCATCGCTTAGCGGGTTGCTCGATGCATCTACTTCTACAGACACCGTCCGCGTTGAAACGATAAGCGACAACAGCACAAAGAGCTTCGTAAAGTCCGTTGCAGAAGCCGACAATCCTGCTGAAAAGGAAGAGAAACCGGCTAAGCCTGTCAAACCGGTCAAGGTGGAGAAGGTAGAAGTGCAACCGGCTCAGGCCAAGAGCAAAAAGACTCTCCTTTATCTGATTGGTGGCATTGTCGTAGCCGCCGTTGTGGCCGTGGTTATCATACTTTCGGGCCAAAAGAAGGATGACGAGATTAAGTATAACGAGGAAACTCCGGCCGCAGATACCACAGCTGTTGAGCCTGTTGTACTGCCCGAAGAGGAAGAGCCCGTTGAGACACCTGCAGTTACGGCAGAGCCTCAGACGGCTCCCAAAGTCACCTCACAGCAGCCCTCAGCCCGCAAGCAGAATTCCTCCACAACCCACCGCCAGGGCTCCTCTGCAAACAGCACACAGACCCGGAATAAGCCGAATACGCAGAAACCAAATCCGCAGAAGCCAAATCCGCAGAAGCCAAATCCGCATGAGACGGAAACTCAGCATAACCCGATATCAAATCCCAGTCGTCCGCAGAAGGTAACAGATTTCTAACCTTTACCACATTCCGGCACAGACAGATAACCACCGGCTAATCTCATATCATAACAACGGGCCTTATCCTCTTCTCATAAGCCCGTTGTTATTTTTAGCTGCTTCCCGTTCCCTCTCACTACACCTTTCCCCCTGAGAGCCTCTCTCTGCTTGGCTTGGCTGAGTCGCTGGCTGTGTATCCTCTAAGCACTCTCTTTGCGTGGAATACGCGGATTATAAGTCATAAAAAAGCTGCGCCAAGAAAATGACGCAGCTTTATCATTAATCAAGTATGAGTCAGCGGATAATCACCTTTTCAGTGGCGGCGGTGCCGTCGGTGTAGAGGGTGATGCGTATTACCGTGGAGCCGGCGGCCGGATTGGCTATCTCAATGCCGTCGAGGCTGAAGTAGCGTACAGAAGCCGGTGTCTTGGCACCGTCGAGGCCGTCGACCACGTTGCCGCCATTGTCGGTGATGACAGTGTAGACGCGTGTGTAGTTCGGAGCCTTGATGGTGATGGTTGCCGGGTCTTTAGCCTTGGTGGCTACCACATAAATCTTGTTGCCCTCAATCTTGAGGTTGGGAGATACAGTAACGTCAACGCCGTCGAAACGCTCTATGCGGCAGGAGCTGCGCAGGCTCTCGGCGTTTTCGCCATCCTTGAAGATGAGGATGTTGGAAGCTGCGTTGAGGTCGGGGTTGGCTGCAAACACCTTCAGAGTGGGCAGCGAGTTCTGGTGATAGTCGAACGCTTTGCCAAGCAGAGCGCGGGTGAGGTTCATCGACGAAAGGCCGATGGCGCGGGCTGCGTCAGCGTCGTTGGTCGGGAAGCCCTTGGCCAGGTCAGTGTTGTAGTAAGCCGAATCCACGGTTACCTTGCTCTGAGAAGCGTCAACGTGAACGATGGCGCCAGTGGTGGCCTCGTCAACACCCGTCAGAGTGCCGGAGAAGTATACACGGGCGATTTTGGTTGAGCCTGTTGAATAGCCCAGGATGCCGCCGGTGTAGTGAGAGCCGGTTACGTTGCCGTAGTTGATGCAGTCGTAGATATTGATGGCGCTGTTGCCCCAGATGCCGCCGGCATTGCCGTATTTGCTTGTGCCGGTGTAAGAGGTGGAAACATTGCCCAGGTTGACGCAGCGGTTGGCGCGGCCGTTGCCGTGGCCTGCGATACCGCCGGTGCCATACGATTTGTTGGTTACTTCGCCGTAGTTGTAGCAGTCGTTGATGAAGCCGCCGCAAGCGCCGGCAATGCCGCCTACATAGTAGGTTTTGTCGCCGCCCGTAACGGTTACGGGAGCGTAGTTGACCAGACGGCTCAGAGTGATGTTGTTATTACCGCCACCGGTTACACCGCCCACATAGCCTGAGTTGGTGCCTTCGCCCAATACCTCGGCGTAGTTGGCGCAAGAGTCGAGAACGCTGCCCGAGCTCAGGTCGCCGGCAACACCGCCGGTATAAGATTTAGAAGTGCCGTGCACCTTGGCGTAGTTGGCCAGATAGCTGCCCTTGGCGTTGGTGGAGAGGTCGCCTACCACACCGCCTGTGTAGTTGGTGCCGAATACCTCTGCGTAGTTGCGGCAATGGGTTATGCTGCCGTTGATACGACCGGCCACACCGCCCACCATTGAGCCGTTGATGTTAATCTCAGAGTAGTTGAAGCAGGAGTCAACATAGTTGCCGTTGCCTACCACGCCGCCTACCGAAGAAGCGCCCTTCACGGTGCCGCGGTTGGTGCAGTTGCGGATGGTGCCGCTCATGTTGCCCACAATGCCGCCTACGGTGCCGTAATAACGGTCGCCAACGCTGTCTTTGGCCATTACAACGCCATAGTTGTGGCAGTTCTCAACGGTAACCGTCAGGCCGCCGTATGACAGGATGCCGCCCACAGTGTTGTAGTTGCCTATTACCTGACCGCGGTTGGTGCAGTTGGTGATTTTGCCGGCGTAAGCCGAGCAAATCAGACCGGCAGTGTTGGTGTTGTTGGTGGAGCCTACATAGCCGTCGTTGTGGCAGTTGTCGATGTTGCCGTAGCTGATGCCTACCAGACCGCCTACATACTTGTAAGCACGGATGCGGCCGTTGATGCGCATATTGCTGATGCTGCCTTCGCGGCCCAGAGTACCTATGACGCCGGCATTCTCGTAAGGAAGATCGCCGTTCTTGTCGGTGTACTCAATGCGGATGTGTTTCAGCGTGTGGTTTTGGCCGTCGATGTTGCCCATGAAGTGGTTGGCGCTGTTGTAAGCCACCGGCATGAAGTTGTCGGTAGAATCACAATCCACGTCGTTGTTCATGGCAAAGTACTTGCCGCTGTAGCGCAGACCGTAACGGTTGGTGTATTGCGACAGCAGTTTCCAGTCGTTGTAGGTGTTGAGCTTGTAAGGATCCTGCTGCGTGCCGGCGCCGCTGAAGGGCACGTGCGTGCGCTGCAGTTCGAACTCGCGGGAGAAGTTGCCTAAAGTGGCAGTCAGGAGTGCCTGAGCCGGTTTCGCCGTGCTCTGCGGCTGGAGAGTGGTACCGTTGATGGTGAAGCCCTTGCCGGCGAGTTTCCATGTCAGACCCTGAGCGGAAGTCAGAGTGGCCGGAGAGTTGATTTCGTTGCTTACCTCGGGAGCCGTCAGCGTGATGTACATGCTGCGCAGAGCTTTGGTGGCAGTTTCATCCTTGAAGAGTTTAAGCACAGGGAGTTGGCCGGCGCTGAAGTCGAACGTGTCGGTCGACAGACCTTCGAGAACCGTTCCTGCCAGGAGTTCCGAGCTGTTGAGACCCTTGACGCCACTGTAAGGAGCGTTGCCAACGGCGCCCTGGAAAATCAGCTGAGCGTCGTAATAAGTGTTCTTGGCAGCTACGATGTTGCGGTTTGTGGCAGCGATGCCGCCCGTCTCCGACTTGGAGTCGCCCATGTGCAGGATACCTGTGTTGATGACGTTGCGGAGCTGAGTGCCGTCGGCCATACGGGCCACTATGCCGGCCACCTCGGTGCCTGCCTTCACGTTGCCCTGGTTGACGCAGTTGGCAATGAGTACCTTGCCGCCTGTGTTGCCTACCAGACCGGCTGCGGCAGCTGTCTTGATGAAGGGTATGGTAACAAGCGAGTCAGCATGCACCAGACCGTCGTTCTGGCTGTTGAGCAGAGCAGAGCCCTCTTTCATCTCGGCCACCAGACCGGCGCTGTAAGTATCGCCGCAGGTAATGGTGCCTGCGTTGTAGCAGTTCAGTACCTTGGCGCCTTCCATCAGACGGGCTACGATGCCGGCGGCG
>FR897847.1:0-11485 GCA_000437495.1 Prevotella sp. CAG:485 | reverse complement strand
TGGGGGCAGCCGTAACGGGTGCATAGTTGCGCACATTCTCTATGGTGCCGTTGCAGATAGCCACTGTGGAGGCTACACCGGCGGCGCCGTTGAGCTTACAGCTGGAGTCGATGATGAGGTTCTTTACATGACCCTTGGTGCCGAGAATGCCTATCAGAGCCACCGTTTGTTTGGCGCCTGAAGCAATCTTGCCTTCGGGGGTGATGGTGTAACCGTTCAGATACCAGTTCTTGATGCTGTGGCCGCGGCCGTCGAGCGTGGCATTGAAGAGATGCTTCTCGTTGGTGTCGTCGGCGATGCCGTAGAAGTCGGTAACACCGCTGAAGTCGATGTCGTTGGCAAGAGCGTAATAGTCGTTTTCAAACGTCAGACCATTTTCAGTGATAGCCTTGTTGAGCGTTTTGAAATCGGCGGGAGACTTGAGCAGATAAGGACTCTGGGCTGTGCCGTCGCCTTCAAACTGCTTCGGAGCGATGTTGAGGAAATAGATGCGCGAGAAGGTGCCACCCAGCGAGAGGTCGTTGAGCGTAACTGCCAGTAATTCCTGAGCCAGCTGACCTTTCAGCTTCACCTGGTTGCCCTCAATCTTCAGAGCCTCTGATTCCTGCACATATTTCGAGCCGTCGTAGATTGACCACTGCAGAGCGGGGTCGAGGCCGATGTTGAAGTCGCTGTGTACGTACGAGAGCTGTTCTTCGCCGTGCAGCAGCACAGGAGCGGCTGCGAAAGCCATAACCTTTTCGGGGAAGTTCTTAAGCACAGGATAATGGCCTGCCGAGAATTTCCAGATGTCGGTGCTGAAGCCCTCAATGGGAGTGCCTGAAGTCAGGAACGATGAGAGGCGGCCGCCGTCGGCTTCATCCATGCCGCTCATTTGCCTGTCGACGAATACATTGCTCAGTTCGGCATATTGGCCGCTGGTGGCGCTTGTGTTGCCATAAATGGCCTGTGCGGGAGTGGGGATGCCGCCGCAGCGTACCTGAGCTGTGGAGATGCAGTTCTGAAGTTGCGGCTGGAGCCATTTGCCAAGTTGCAGCGCACCTACTATGCCGCCGGTCTTCGTGTTGTCTTTCGAGGCCTGAATGGACATGGTGGTGTAGCTGTCGCGGATTGCGCCTGAGCAGTTACCTACCAGACCACCGCATGAGCCGATGGTGGATTTGGTAACGGCGGTTGACATGATGCCGGCAGCCATACAGCGCTCTATAACAGAGTTGTTGTTGGTGTTTCCTGCAATGCCGCCCTGCCAAGCGTAACCGGTGTTGTCGGTCATTGAGCCCAGGAAGTAGGTGTCGGAAATCACACCGTGTTTGGTGGAAGAGGCCGACAGACAGCCTGCGACACCGCCCACGCCGTGGCCGATGCTGTTGGGAAGGCCTGTGGTGATGACTGCCGATACGTGGCAGTTGGAGATGGTGTCCTGGCGTTCTTCACCTACCAGACCGCCGGTGTAGGCTGCGCCTGAAAGGGTGCCGATGAACGAAGAATTGGTGATTTTACATCCCTGACCGGCCAGGCCGCCGATATATTCGGTGGAAGCCGAGATGTGAGCCGTTACATGCACATTCTCAATGGGACCCTGTGTGCAGCCAACCAGTACGCCGGCATATTTCTCGGCGGTGGTGAGTTTGGCGTTGTTGAGGGTGAGGTTTTTCAGCACCGAGTTGGCGCCTGCATAGCCGAAGAGACCCGTGTATTGGGTGGCGCCGCGGCTGATGTTGAGGTTGCTGATTTTCTTGTTGTTACCGTCGTAGATACCGTCGAAAGGAGTCTTTTTGGAACCGATGACGCGGTATTGGGTAACGGTGTTGCCGAAGTCGATGTCCTGAGTCTGCTGGAAGTATTTGCCGGTGAACTTGTTGCCGCCGTTAACCAGCAGCGCCAGCGTGTTGAGGTCTTCCACAGAGCTTATCTTGTAAGGATTCTCCTGCGTGCCTTCGCCCTGAAGGTTATGCTCCTGGGCTGTGGGCCATTTAATGGTGCTACCTTCGTCAAGAGTTATCTGGCAGGTATTCATGCCGAACGAGCATTGCAGCAGCGCGTTGGCGCGGAATACGCCCCAGGGCGAGAAGTTCATGGTGGTGTCGGTGGCTGAGCCTGTCATGTTTCCGGCCACGCCTTTGTTCTGCGACGATGTCCAGGTGGCGTTGAAGTTGCACGACGGACCCACCAGCGAGTTCTCTACCAGAACCTGCGGTTCCATAACCCAAGTCTTGTCGGGGTTGAGCTGGGCTATTACCGAGCGGCCGTTGTCGCAGAAGTTGGCAATGAGCAGCTCGCTGTTGGCCGGCTGTTCCAGATATACGCGGTAGGAGGCGTCTTCAAATTTCTTCGATGACACAATGCGTTTCTCGCCTGCCATGGTGGCGTTGGTCTTCTTGAAACGCAGATTACGGCTGACGCCGATGGCTGAGCCGTAGAAAGAGGATGTTTCGTCGGCTACCACTATCACCCAACCCAAAGAGTCGGAGAGATGCAAGTGGCCCTCGTCGGTGATGGTCAGCTCGAAGTAAGCCTTCGGGTCGGAATAGAAGCCGCCGCGCGTTACATTAAACGGCATCAGATAGAAATCGCCGTAAGGCTTGAGGTAGAAAGCCTTCTGCGGATGAAACTGCACCGTGTTGTTGGTGGCGTTGTAATAACCTGCTGCGGTGAAACCTTCGTTGAAGAAGTTGTCGATGTAGCAGGAGTCGCCGCGGAAGGAGATGCGGCAGCTGGCGTCGTAGAGTTGACGCGGGTTGTTGCCTCCCAGGTCATCCCATTGGGAGAAGATTTTTTTCTGGAGACTTGAAATGGGCGGAGCGTTGTGCGTTGCTTTGCGCTGCGACGCCGCCGGCATGTAAGCCTCCTTCAGGGCCTGCACTTTCTCCAGCGTCCGTTCGCCGCCTTGTTCCTGGGCTGAGGCCCGGAACGACGGAACGAACAAAGCCAGTAGAGCCAGTGCGGCAGTGAGTCTAAGTCGCTTCATGCGGATTGATTTATTTGGTTAAAATTTAGTTTTTACAGTATGCTGTTGTCGGGTTGAACGAATGGTATAGATAAAGATGAGGCGGATGATGGTGGCTGAGTTCCGGCACTTCCGATAAGATGCCGGTTTGCATATTCATGGCCTCAGGGGCGGCAAAGTGATGCATTAAACGGAGCAAAGGCCGTTTCGGAGGCGTAAAAAGCATCTCGTCTCCGCTTGCAAAGATACGAAAATTTTTTTGAATTACCGCGAGCCTTGCCCTCTTTTTGGCCTTTTTCTTGCGCTCACCTTAACTTTTTGGGCATTTTTTTTGCTCCCCGATTCAATCACCGCTTTGCTGCGGTTTTTCAGAAAAAGGTCGGTGGTGAAGGGTTTGCCCTGCATGGATTTGAGCAGAAACATCTTCTCGCTGACGCTGCCGGTGAACTCCTCGTAGAGCTCTTTCCAACGCGCGGCAAGGAGCGTGGCCGAGGGCTTTACCTTCTCAAGCGCCTGCAGCGGCTCGAGGATGGTGAACACCATGCGGTTTCTGAAATAGTCGATGCTCTTGTCGTAACGCTCCTGAAATGCCGCGCTTTCCAGCACCTCGTCGGTGATGTTGGCAATTGCTGAGCGCCAGCGTTGCGCCACGTCGGTTATGTAGCGCTGCATCTCACGGTAACTCTCCTCGATGCAGGCTGCCACAGAGACTCCGGCTTTGCCCAGCCTTTCGCCGGCAAAAGAGCGCAGGCTGTAGAGCGCCGAGCCAATGCGGCTGAAGTCGAACAGTCGGTCGAGCAGCCTTTGCCGGTAAAGCGCCCTGGTTACGTTGATGAGACTGACATCCTTGGCGGCCTGTATTGTGCGCGCGCTGATGAAGTCGAGCACATTGCGGTCGGGCGTCATCACCGCCTCGCGCAACGGAGTGGCGAGCACAACACCCTCGAGAGTGCGGCAGCGGCTCAGTGCCACATAGACCTGCCCGGGAGCAAAGGCCCTGCCCGCGTCGATGACTGCCTTGTTGAAGGTCAGCCCCTGGCTTTTGTGTATGGTGATGGCCCAGGCCAGTCGAAGTGGTATCTGACTGAAAGTGCCGTCGACAATGGTCTTTACCGAGTTGTCGGCCTCGTTGATTTCGTAACGCGTGTTCTCCCACGTGGCCTTTTCCACCTCCACTTCCGTGCCGTCGTCGATGCAACGTACCCTGACGCTTGAGGCCGTGAGATTAGTGATGACGCCTATCTTGCCGTTGTAATAGCGGTGCTCGTCCGACGAATCGTTGCGTATGAACATTACCTGCGCACCCTTCTTGAGCACCAGATTGGCGTCGGTGGGGTAGAAGCTCTCCGGGAAATCGCCTGTTATGCTGCCGGCATAGACCGAGCTTTTGCCGGGCAGCGCCGCCAACTGACGGTCGTTGTAGCTGTCGGCCAGGCGGTTATGGGTGGTGAGCCTTATGTAGCCCTGATCCGGTTCGGGCGCGAAGTCGGGCCGGAAAAGAGTACTGAGCCGACGCATATCGTCGCCGGTAAGACGCCCGTCGCGGACATGATTGAGCAGCGACACAAATTCGCGGTTTTGCTGCCGGAAGACCTTTGTGAGGCCCACCGTGACGTAGTTGATTTTTGCCAGCGCACGCGAGCCGAAGAAATATGGCGTGGAGTAATAATGCTGCATCAGCTCCTCGTCGCGGGCCGTCACCACGGGCGCCAGTTGCTGCAAATCGCCAATCATCAGTAACTGAACGCCGCCAAAGGGCTGCGGATTTCGGCGCAGGCGCCGCAGAGTGTCGTCTACGGCATCGAGCAAATCGCTGCGCACCATGGAAATTTCGTCGATGATGAGCAGGTCGAGAGCGCGGATGATGCGCAGCTTGTTGCGCGAGAAGCGGAAGTTGGACTTCACCGTGGCGCCGGGCACAAAGAGCGTTGGAGGCAGCTGAAAGAAACTGTGCAGCGTAACACCGCGTGCATTGATGGCCGCCACGCCTGTGGGCGCCGTCACCACGCAAGTCTTCGACGTATGCTCCTTTACATAGCGCAGAAAAGTGGTCTTGCCTGTGCCGGCTTTGCCGGTGAGGAAAACCGAAGTGCCGGTTTGCTCCACAAACTGCCAGGCGAGCTGCATTTCACGGCTTAACTCGCCGTCGGATTCATTCTTTTGCGCCATGTTGCACATAATTGTTGATGATGTAGGCTATCCGGATGCAAAATTACGCAAAAATTTCATCACCGCAGCCCGCGCCGCAAAAATTATGATAAATGATACAAGGCTCCACAGCTCATTATGAATAATTATGTGAGAATAGGAGGAGATAAGTTCATGTCGTTGCAATTTGTAATTCAGAGCTTAGCCAACAGCTCTGTGGCTGTTATCGCTTCCATTTTGGAGAATGCGAATAGTTTCTTGCCAAGGTCTTTCAACGACGCTCCAATGTGGTAAACTTCTTCGTCCAATATCAGAAAGCGGTCGTGAGCTTTTGAATAACTATGTAATGTAACACCGGGATATTGTTTATTATGGCGCTTTACATCGAGTCGGATTTGATCGTTGATTTTGCCATCGTAAAGATCAACTTTAACACCGGCTCTGCGTTTTGACATCTGCATAAGAACTGTTTCGTCTATATAGTTGTCAATCACCACAATCCTTTTCTTTGCACGTCGGATTAGATCTGAAACAAAGACGTAAGCGTCGAAAATTTGTCCGTCAAAGAAAATGCCCTCTTTAGGAGGTAATGATGTTCGGATAAAGAAATCTACTTTCTTATCAAGTTGATTTAAATGACGATCTTGTTCCTCAAAGTGTAATTCTTGATTGGTGAAACGTCTTTCAACGCGTTCCTCCAACTGTAAAAGTCGTTGATTTATCGCATAGCCCCGAAGTAAGTATTCTTTCAATACTTTGTTTGCCCACTGACGAAATAAAGTGGCGTTTCGGCTGTTGACCCTATAGCCAACCGATAAAATTGCATCCAAATTGTAGAATTTGGTCTTATAAGACTTTCCGTCGGCGGCAGTATATTCCAAAATGGAATAAACTGAATTTTCATTTAGCTCTCCGCTGTCGAAAATATTCTTAAGGTGTTTGGAAATGGCCGGTTGCTTAACACCAAATAATTGAGCAATCTGTTGTTGTGTTAACCATACCGTTTCATGGCGCACCCTTACATCAAGCCTCATTGTCTCATCAAGCTGATAGAGTATGATTTCGTTGCTTTCTGTTTTTTCCCATTTGCAAAGATAATGCTTTTTGCTGTATTGCACGCACTGTATAACAAAAATATACGCATGGATGTAATATATGAGGGGAGGGGGCGCGGGAGCAGAGTTGTGTAAACGAAGAAAAATAGCTAATTTTGCATTTTATAAAGATAAAGACGATGGAAAAAGCCGATAAACAAAAGGAGTTTAAACGTACACTCATCACCACGGCGTTGCCGTATGCCAACGGACCGGTGCATATAGGTCATCTGGCCGGGGTTTACGTGCCGGCCGACATTTATGCTCGTTATCTGCGGCTGCAGGGTCGCGATGTGCTGCTCATTGGAGGCAGCGACGAACACGGTGTGCCCATCACCATAAAAGCACGCAATGAAGGCGTTACGCCCCAGGATATAGTTGACCGCTATCATAAGATAATAAAGGATTCGTTTGCCGAGCTGGGTATCTCGTTCGACGTCTACGGACGCACTACGTCGGAAACTCACCGCCGCACAGCATCCGATTTCTTCCGTCGGCTGTATGACAAGGGTGAGTTCATAGAACGCACCGAGGAGCAGCTCTATGACCCCGAAGCAGGTCAGTTCCTGGCCGACCGTTATGTGGAAGGCACCTGCCCCCATTGCGGCAATGAGCACGCCTACGGCGACCAGTGTGAAGCCTGTGGCACGTCGCTCAATGCCACCGACCTGATAAATCCGAAATCGCGTCTGAGCGGCGCCACGCCGGTGAAACGCGCCACCAGCCACTGGTATCTGCCTCTCGACAAATGGGAACCGCGTCTGCGCCAATGGATTCTTGAGGAGCATAAGGAATGGCGCCCCAATGTCTACGGCCAGTGTAAGTCGTGGCTCTACAACGGGTTACAGCCGCGTGCCGTTACGCGCGACCTGAGCTGGGGTATCCCGGTGCCGGTGGAAGGCGCCGAGGGAAAAGTGCTTTATGTGTGGTTCGACGCCCCGATTGGTTACATCTCGAACACAATAGACATTCGCCCCGACGACTGGGAGACCTGGTGGAAGAGCAAAGACACGCGCATGATTCATTTCATTGGCAAGGACAATATTGTGTTTCACTGCCTCATCTTCCCTGCCATGCTCATGGCCGACGGTTCGTATAATCTGCCCGACAATGTGCCGGCAAACGAGTTCCTGAACCTGGAAGACAACAAGATTTCCACTTCGCGCAACTGGGCCGTGTGGCTGCATGAGTATCTGCGCGATTTCCCCGGCAAACAGGATACGCTGCGCTATGTGCTGACGGCAACGGCGCCCGAGACTCGCGACAATAATTTTACCTGGCGCGATTTCCAGGAACGCAATAACTCGGAACTGGTGGCCATTTTGGGCAATTTCGTCAACCGTGTGCTGGTGCTGATGCAGAAGTATTACAACGGTGAGGTGCCTGCTCCCGGCACTCTCGCCGAGATTGATATGAATGTATTGGCCGAACTGCGCGGCGAGGCTGACGAGATGACGGCCTGTCTGGAACAGTTCAAATTCCGCGACGCTCTGCGCCACGCCATGAACATGGCCCGCGCAGGCAACAAATATCTGGCCGACTGTGAGCCGTGGAAGCTGATAAAGACCGACGCTGAACGCGTGAAGACCATAATGTATGTGGCCGCGCAGATATGCGCCAATCTGGAAATAGCCTTTACGCCCTTCCTCCCCTTCATGGCAAATAAATTGGGTGAGATGCTGCGTATGGACAGCTATAACTGGCAGCAGCTTGGCAGCGACAGTCTGATAAAGCCGGGCACTCAGTTGCCCAAGCCTGAAATTCTGTTTGAGAAGATTGAGGATGCCCAGGTGCAGGCTCAGCTCGACAAGCTCGAAGCCACCCGCAAGGCTAACGAAGAGGCTGCCTGGCAACCCGTTCAGCCCAAGCAGGAATGCTCGTTCGAGGACTTTGAAAAACTCGATATAAGGGTGGGCAAGGTGCTGGAATGCAGCAAGGTGCCCAAGGCTGACAAGCTGCTTCAGTTTAAGATTGACGACGGCATGGGCGGCCGCACCATCGTGTCGGGAATAGCTAAATATTACAAACCCGAAGAGCTGATTGGCACCAACGTATGCTTCATTGCCAACTTCGCTCCGCGTAAGCTGCGCGGCATAGTCAGCGAAGGCATGATTCTGAGCGTGGAACAGCCCGACGGCTCGCTGCGTGTGGTGCATCCCGACGAGGAATGTAAACCGGGTACCACAGTGGGATAATAAAATCAAAACTCCATGATAACCCAAGAGCAACTCAAAGACGTTCAGAGCAGGGTGGCTGATCTGGCCCGTTATCTCGACATTGAAGGGAAGAAAATTCAGGTTGAGGAGGAGGAACTGCGCACTCATGTTGCCGATTTCTGGGACGACCGCAAACGCGCCGAGGCCCAGATGAAGAAGATAAAAGACCTTCATTTCTGGATAGACTCTTATAAAGAGGTGAGCGGCCAGACCGAAGAGCTTCAGCTGGCTTTTGATTTTGTAAAAGAGGGTCTGGTGGAAGAGGAAGACGTTGACAGGCAATATGCCAAGGTGCTCGATTTGCTTGAGCACCTGGAGCTTCGCAATATGCTGCGTCAGGAAGAAGACAAGCTTGGCGTGGTGCTGAAAATCAATTCCGGCGCCGGCGGCACAGAGAGTCAGGACTGGGCTCAGATGCTCATGCGCCTCTATCTGCGCTGGGCCGAAAAGCATAATTACAAAGCCACAGTGAGCCAGCTCCTCGAAGGTGACGACGCCGGCATCAAATCGGCCACCATAAACATAGAAGGCGATTACGTATATGGCTTCCTGAAAAGCGAAAACGGCGTTCACCGCCTTGTGCGCGTAAGTCCGTATAACGCCCAGGGCAAACGCATGACCTCCTTCGCCAGCGTCTTCGTAACGCCGCTGGTAGACGACACCATTGAGATACAGGTGCAGCCGGCTTTGTTGAGCTGGGATACTTTCCGCAGCGGCGGCGCCGGCGGTCAGAACGTGAACAAGGTGGAGAGCGGCGTGCGGTTGCGCTATCAGTATAAAGACCCGTATACCGGCGAGGAAGAGGAGATTCTGATTGAGAACACCGAGACCCGCGACCAGCCCAAGAATAAAGAGAACGCCATGCGTCAGCTCAAATCCATTCTCTATGAGAAAGAGCTGAGCCACCGACGCGCCGAACAGGCCAAGATAGAAGCCGGCAAGAAAAAGATAGAGTGGGGCAGCCAGATACGCAGCTATGTGTTTGACGACCGAAGGGTGAAAGATCACCGCACAAACCATCAGACAAGCGACGTCAACGGCGTGATGGACGGCGATATAGACCCCTTCATCAAAGCCTATCTGATGGAATATGCCGCCACGCTCTGACGGGCGTCGGCACCCCGCAAGAACCCTCTCCTTAACCCAAAAATAAGTAAAATTAAATATTTTTTCAAAAAATCTTGCGGGGTAAAAAAAAGATTATTAACTTTGCAGCCGAGAGAGACTGTGCCTGAACGTGAACAGGCGCACGGCAAGCCCCCAAGCGATTCCTGAAGGCTGCTCTCTCCCATGAAAAGCAAAAGAGAGAAACAAAACAATAATAACCAACAAACCACAAAAGAGATGAAGAAATTCTACATTCTCGCAGCAGGTCTGCTCGCAGCCGGCAGCATGATGGCAACTCCCACCGTGCGTCCGGAAGTGAAAGCAGCCTCAAATCAGCCTGTGCAGATGACAGAGGAAGGCCTCGCCATGACACGCGCTGAAGAAGCTTACGCAGCTTACGTAAACGAGAACAATCTGGATGCTCCCGGCATGCAGAAGTTCACATGGACCGACCCTCAGGGCAACGTTTTCAATGGTGCCTTCATGGAAAGCGGCGAATGGACTGACAACTTCACAGGATGGGCAGCCGCAACGCACTACTCAAAGGTTACGGCATCCATCACTACTGGTCAAGGCAATACCCGTAAGACCATCAACCACATGCTCTTCTATCCCCGTTTCGTGATCTTCAACAACTTCACGAACCTGGTACCGGGCACCACTGAGGCTGACTCACTGAAAACCATACCTCTGTCGGTTTGGGGCTCAGGCAAACCTCTGTCAAACTTTAACTTCAAAGTTCCGAAACTGTCAGACGGCGGCGCCAACAGCTTCTTCATCGGTATGGCCGATAATAACAACTTCGTTATTGTCAACACCAATACCCCGAACAGCAGCAACCAGCCTTACTTCACCAGCGGCTCCATGGGCTACAACATCTACAACGGCACACGTTGCGGCTCCAACACAGGCGCTACTCTGAAGCTCTCTAACTTCGACAACGAGACTTCTTCAATCGACATGACCTTCAACGGCAACGCTAACAATGCAGCCGGCTCCATGATCTGGACATACAACTACGCATTCTCAGGCAACGCTTTCATGCCCGGCTTCACCACAGCTCCTCAGGGCTTCGAAGCAGCCAGCATCCACGTAGTTAACACCGGTTCAGTTAAGGGTACAGACGATGCATACTATGACATCGACGACAATAACTGGGGTCCCTTCCAGCGCTTCTATCTGCTCGCTTGCGGCGAAGGCTATTCATACGACAACGTACAGCTTCAGGGCGGCGGCACACTGTGGACTTCCACCACAATTCCTACCGGTCCGTGCAACATGGGCGAAGGCAAAGATAAGACTGACCTCCGTGGCGCTCTCTTCGCAGCCAACGGCGCAGACAAACCTAACGGTGTCTATACTCTTGCTAACATCGAAGTTGGCTTCAGCGGCCAATTCGGCACAACTACCGGCAAACCCGCAGTTAACAACTTCCTCTATGGCGGTTGGAACGACGACTACTGGTCATGGAGCGCAACCGACGGCATGAAAGCTATCTCCGAAGGTTACTACTGGTGGCTCCCCTACGAAGCAGCTAAAGTGCCCACCATCAAACTGCTTGATGGCACCAACATCCTTAACTACTACGGTAAGAGCAACCGTAACTGCGACTACACCGTTAATGCAAAAGCCGGCCTGAAGGTTATCTACCACTATGACCCGACCGACTACCTGAAGACTACAGAACTCACCAATGGTGTAAACAGCATCTTCAACGACGGCGCCAACAACTTCAACGTAGAAGCTACCAACGGCATGATCAACGTAACTGTTGACAACGCTGCTATGGTTAACATCTACACCACCAACGGCATGATCGTTAAGAGCGTTAAGGCTAACGCCGGCCAGACTGTAAGCCTGGACGCAGCCAACGGCATCTACCTGGTTAAGGTTGGCGAGAAGACTGTAAAAGTTGCTCTCTAATCTACCTCGATAACCCATATAAGGCAGTGTATCAAAATTCTGGTACACTC
>FR897846.1:36609-42936 GCA_000437495.1 Prevotella sp. CAG:485 | reverse complement strand
GATTGGGCTGCTCGCCGCCACCGCCGCCGCCGGCAACAACATTGTTGTTGATAACATAATTATTGAGGTAGTAACCACGCCAGCTCGTGCCACTCTCGTTGTAACCGCAGAACAGACGGGTATCGGCCTTAAGAGTGATGAGGCTGTCAGTCTTGGTAACGGTGAAGGTCGGGTCAGCGGTGATGTTAGTACCGTTGAAGCCGAGCATGAAATAGATCTGAGTGCCCGATGTTGAGTTGTACCAGTCGAGCGAGTCGGTCGTCAGCAGGGTAGCCTTGTTGCCGCTGATGGTGAAAGGCACCTTGTAGTTGTGGCCGTAGAGCCACGACTGCAGACCCTGAATATCCATGTGGATGTCAGATACGTTGCTGATGTACAGAGGCAAGTCGAACGATGCTGAAACAGCACCGGCCTGGTTCGTGCGGTCGAGTTTCAGACGGCCGTTGGATTCGATGGCGGTAAGGTCATCTTTCATCATCACAACACCACCATTCGTTACGGCGCAGTAAACACCGGCGCTGAAGGTGATGTTGTTGTCGGTGAAGGTGAGCACTACAGGTTCGTTTTTGTAGTAGCTGCCGCCTCTGAGGGCGTAGAAAGTAACAGTGCCGAGCGAGGCGTGAGTGCCAACTACTTGTGAGGCGGGGCAAGTTACCGTGCCGGCTGTCTTGTTGTAAACACCTTTTACGTCGTATCCGTCGGCAAAGCCTTTGAGGATTACAGTGTCGCCTTGACCTTTTTCAACGGTCAGCCAGCCTACGCAGTTGTTGTAGTTGGTGAAGCTTCCGTAGAAAGTATTATAGCTTTTGCCTATAATATTTTCGGGTACGGCACCCTTGGGTGCTTCTTTGCGTATCGGAGTGGTGAATTTGTCCTTTGCGGTGAGATTGGCCCGGAACACCTCACGCTGAGGCGCGCCGAGCGCGGTTACGTTCGTTGAAGGAATGCGCTGGCTAACAGCCTCTGAGACAGAGGTCTGTTGGGGCGTCTGCTGTGCGGACTGCAGCTCCTGGAAGGTGTAGTTCGCTGTACGCTGCTTGGCCGGAGCCTCGGTCAGATTGACCTTTTGCGGCGTAATCACGCGTCCCGGCAATTCGCTTAGCTGAACCTGAGCCGTCATGATGCCGGCCGTCAGCAGCGCTGCCGTGAGGAAGCATAGTTTTTTCATGTTGTTAGATATTAATTGAACTTAATTTGGTCACTTGGGAGTGGTGTGGTTTTCAATTTGCAAAGTTAATAAAATTTTCGGAATACTAAAACTCTATGCTAAAATATGGTTTTGCGGGCATTACCTTGCTGAAAAATCGGAGTTTAGTCTAAGCATTACAGAGAAAAAGGAGAGCCACCGGCTCGGGAGAAGGATGCTGTGCAGTCGTTTCTCTCCGGGCCGGTGGCCGGTAGGGTGTCAGTCACCGTCTGCCTGTGGGGTTATTGGCGGGCAGTGATGAGGATTTTGCGTGTGGCTGTGGTGCCGTCGGTGTAACGGATACGGGCTATGCAGGGTGTGCCCGGAATCGGACTCTGCAGACGGATGCCGCTGAGGCTGTAATACTCTGTGGTGGCTATCTCCTTGCCGTCGTTGTCAAGGTCGCTGACGCCAAGGGTGATAACATTCACTGTATACTGCTTGCTCAGAGGCTCTTTTGTGTTGAGAACCGTGGCGGTGAGGGTATGGGTGCCCTCTTTCAGCAGATATACGTGTCCGCCTTCGTCAATGCGCAGACCGTCGCTTGTGCTCCAGACCACGTTGGGACGCATGCCCACATGGAAGCCGTTGGTGATTGACTGGGCGCTGTCGTTGTCGGCGTAGTCAATGTCTACAGCGTGGAAATCGCTCAGTGGCAGCGAGTCGACAAATGCCAGTACGGGGAAGCAGGCGCGCCGGTAGGTGTAGGCGTTGCCAAGGGCTGCCGTCTGCAGCTGAAGGTTGCTCAGACCAACTGCTAAAGTGTCGTTGGCAAAGCTGCCAAGGGCAGTGCGGTTGTAATAAGTGCTGTCAACGTGCATCAGAGCGGGGTCGATGGGGGTGCGAGTGTCGACATAACTCGAAATCAGGGCTACGTTCGAGACGCGGGTGGCCGTGTCGGGCACAATCACAGCGCCGGTGTTGTAGCAGCGCAGAATGGTTGTGCCGCCGTTGCCGTTGCTGTGCATGGCGGCATTGATACCGGCAGCGTCGTTGGGTGCCGTAACGGTGCCGTGGTTATAGCAGTCGGTGAGTTCAACGGGTCCGTAGCCGCCCCAGATACCTGCGGCGCCAAGGCCTTTGGCCGGAAGCGTGCGACTGAGGGTTACGTTGCCGTAGTTAACGGCATGACTTACCTTGGCTATCGGCATTGCGCCTACACCGAAGATGCCGGCGGCGCCCGGTACGTTGCTCTCTACGTTACCTGAGTTCCAGATGCGTTCGGCCGTGGAGCAGAATGAGCCGGCAAAGCCGCCAACACCGCTCGAGGTGGCGTCGTCTTTCTCTTTCACAACCTTTACGTTGCCCGTGTTGAAGCAGTCGCTGACGTGGCCGCCGGTGATTTTACCTGCGAAGCCGCCTGTTGACTGTGACTCGTTGTAAACGTCGCCGTAGTTGCCGCTGTGGCTTGCCGACGAGGGATATTTGCTCTGTGAAGCCATCTGGCCTATTACACCGCCAACGCTGAAGGCTGTGGAGCTGAAGCCGGTGATTTTGCCGGTGTTGAAGCAGCTGTCGACGGTGCAGCCGGCGGTAATCTGACCGATGATGCCGGCCGTATAGCTCTTGCCGCGCAGGTTACCGCTGTTCTTGCAACGGAGGATGTAGCTCAGTCCGCTGCCCTGCGTTGAGGGAGCCATGCCACCAAGGTTGCCGCCATTGGGAAGGGTGATGTCGGCCACGTTCTCGCAGTCGAGAATCTGACCTGTCTTACCCAATCGGCCTGCTATGCCGCCGGCCTGCTGGCGTGCCACTACGCTGCCTTCGTTGCGGCAGTGGCTGGCCGTGCCGCTGTGCCATGCTGCTATGCCGCCAACATATTGCTGGCCTGTCCAGGTTGTGCCGGTGGTGTTCTTGTTCTGACCCACTGTGCCGCGGTTTATGCAGCTGTCTATGAGCGAACCGGCGTCTGTCTGGCCGGCTATGCCGCCTATGTAGTTGTAGTTGGTGGCGTAGCTCGGACTGATAACGCCTTCAAACACGCAGTTGCGTATCAGAGAGCCGTCGTACATATAGCCGGCGAAACCTGCTCCGTAGCCGCCTTTGCTGTCAACCTTCATGCGCGATACGCTGTTGACGATGCTGCCGTAGAGCTTACCTGCGAAGCCACCCGTGTAGCTGTAGCATTTCAGAGTGCCGTCGAGGGTAAGGTTGCTTACGCTGCCTTTCGAGCCGATGGTGCCGAAGAAGCCTAAGTATTTGCCCGTTTTGCTGGTTTCGTCGGTAAGGCTGAAACCGCTGATGGTCTTACCGTTGCCGTTGAAAGCGCCCTGGAACTGAGGTCCGGTGAAGCCGATGGGCTTGAAGGTGGTGGTGTCGGCGTATGTGATGTCGTTCTCAACACGGAAGAAATAGCCTTCGTAGTCCATTCCCGACTCGGTCATGAATTCCGACAGCAGAGTGAGGTCAGCGGCCGAGGTGATGCGGAAAGGCGAACTCTCGGAGCCGTTGCCTGCCAGGATTGCCTTGATGGCCGTGAGGGGATAGGTCTTGGTGAATCCGTTGAGCTTGGCCGTGAGAGTATCGGTGGCGATGTTCTGGTTGCCCATGTTCACCTTCAGGTTGCCGCCTGCTATGCTGAACACGCTGTCGCCTTTGAGCTGCCACTGCAGAGCCTGCGTGGCTGCCAGGGGGGTAGCGTGGATTACGTTGGTGCGCTTTTCGCCTTTGCCGAAGAGCACATAGATGCTGCGCTGGGCTATGCCGGCGGTTTCATTGGCAAATGCTTTCAGAGTGGGGTATGCCGTGGCGCTGAATTGGAATTTCTCTTTGTCGAGGCCTTCGGGCACGGTCGCTGTAACGAGTTCTGAAGTGGAGACGCCGTTGAAGCCCTGGCTCAGCGAGGAGCAGCCGTCCATATTGTTTACGGAGGCATCGAAGTAGTTGGCTTCAATGTTGCCGCGGCCGTTACTGTAGCCTATCACGCCGCCAAACGGAGTGCCGGAAGTAACAACCAGACCCGACGATACGCATTGCTGCACATTGCCCATGCCATTGGCTGCCGCATTAGAGCCTATAACGCCGCCGGTATATTCAGCGCCGCTGATGGTGCCCGAGTTGACGCATACCGTCAGTGAGCCGGCCGATGCGCCGGCAATGCCGCCGGTGTATTTGCCGGCGCCGGTGATGTCGCCGTCGTTCTGAGAGTCGCTGATGCTGCCCATGTTCTGGCCGGCGATGCCGCCCACATAGTCGTTGGAAGCGGTTACAGAGGCGCCGTTGTAGCAGCCTGCTATGCTGCCGCCCTCGTCAACATGACCGGCGATGCCGCCGATGCGGTTATAGCCTGTGCGGATAGCGGCGTAGTTGCGGCAGTTCTCCACCTTGCCGGTGGTGTAGCCGATTACTGCGCCCGCGCTGCCATAGAAGTCGAGTTGGCAGGAAGCGTCTATGATTACGTTGCGGATGATGCTTGTGGGACTGCCGATGTGGAACAGACCGCCGTAGTTGTAAGTGCCCTGCAGCAGATTGCCCTGAGCGTTGACTTTGGCAGCCGTTATCTTCAGGTTCTTGATAAGGTGGTTGTCGCCGTCGAAGACACCGGCAAATTCCAGCAGATGGTTTCCGGCACCCACGCCTGCGAAGTCGTCGGCGAGGCCGAAGTCAACGTCGGCAGTCTGGCGGAAGAAGTCGCCTTCATGGTCATAGTGCATCACGGCGGTGTGCAGGATCATGAAGTCGGCTTTGTTCTTTATCAGATAAGGAGAAGCGGCTGTGCCTTCGCCGTCGAAGAGCTTCGGAACGACGTTGATGATGAGGCGGCGTCCGGTGGCTTTGCCGTTGATAGTGGCTACCAAGGTATCGTTAGCGTAAGCTGAGCCTACAGCCAGCGAGTTGCCGCTGATGCTCAGACCCTGCGTGGCGGCGGTGAGATTGCCTTTGGCGTCGAGCAGCTGCCATGCAATGCCTTGTGCGGCCTGCAGCATGGCGTTGTGCTTCATTACGCGCGTTGATTCACCGGCGGCGAACACTGCGGCAGATTTTGCCACGTCGTTGTCAGTGAGAGCGGCGAAAGCCTTCAGAGTGGGGTAGGCGCCGGTGTTGGTGTCCCATACCGACGAGCTGAAGCCCTGCGGCAGCTTGCCCAGGAAGAAATCGGTGTTTTGGCCGAAGCGGGTATCCTTCAAACCGGTTGCCTGGTTGTCGGAATATACATTTGTGAAGGCAGTGTCAGAGGGTTTCTCTTCAAACTGCTCCATGGTGAATTCGTCGCCGAACACACCGGCGTGGATGGTGCGTTCGCGGCCCTGTACCTGACCCGCGTTGTAGCAGTTCTTGACAAAGATAGGCTCTGTCATGCCGTCGATGCTGTTGTAGCTGCAGGTCAGGTATCCTATCAGACCGCCTGCGTAGGTGCTCAGACCGTCAGCCTGAATCAGACCTGCGTTGTGGCAGTCGTCGATGTAAGAGTCGCGTACTATGCCGCAAATGCCGCCGGCGGCTTCCTCCGTGCCTGTGGTGGAAGTGGTGCGAACCAAGCCGGTGTTGAGGCAGCCGTCCATGTCAACGGCGTAGAGATAGCCTGCAATGCCGCCGGCAAAGCCGTAGCCTGAGCCTTGCGTTACGGTGCCTGAGAAACGGCAGTCGGCAATGCGGCCCTCGCGGTTGGTGGAGTATGACTGAGCCAGACCGGCAATGCCACCTACGCACGAAGCGCCGTTGGTGAGACGTGCCGGCAGCGATACGTCAGCGTCGGAGTGGCAGCCTGTGAGGGCGCCGTAGGAATAACCGGCAATGCCGCCTATGTAGCCTGCCGCCTGAGCGCGACCGCTGAATGAGCAGTTGTTGACAGTGCCGTAAGTGCGGCCGGTGATGCCGCCTGCGCAAAGACCTGTGGAGGTTACCGTGCCTGTGGCGTGGCAGTTGTCGATGACGCCCATGGAATAACCGGCTATCAGACCGAGATAGTAGCCCGAACCCGTTATGGAGCCGTTGGTTACGGTGAGGTTGCTGATGCGGGCGTTGGTGTAGATGGCGCCGAAGAGGCCCTGGAAGTGATAGCCGAGGGCATTCACCTTAAGGTTGGCAATGGTGTGTCCGTTGCCGTCGAAGACGCCGTTGAAGGCCGCCTTCTTGCTGCCTATGGGCAAGAAAGTGCCGACGCTGCTCATGTCCAGGTCGTTCATGAGCTTGAAATAGCG
>FR897846.1:0-36583 GCA_000437495.1 Prevotella sp. CAG:485 | reverse complement strand
GTTGGGGAAAGAGTTCTTCTGCGAGGCTTCTGAGAGAGCCACCAGGTCAGCCGTGGTCTTAATCAGATACGGCGAAGCCTGAGTGCCGTTACCCTCAAGGTTGAAGGGATTGGCGGCAGGCAGCTGCAGTGCTATCGAGGCTTTGAACTTGGAGGCCGGCAGATAGAGCGCTACCAACCCGTACTGCATTATGGAGCCGGCAACCCATGGCGAGAAGGTCATTGTGGAATCGGCCTTGGAGATGGTGGCCATCACCGGCTCATCCTTCGTTATCACGCCCGTGGCCGGGTCGATGGGGAAGGTGTGGAAATCGCCGTAGAGGCCCATGTTGGCTATGTACTGCTCTGATACGGATGCAGTGCCGTCGGCCGAGATACGCGCGGTTACCGGAACGCTTGTGGTGCCGAAGTTGTAAATCTTCATCTCGGCGGCCTGCGGCTGTTCAATAAGCAGCGGATAGGATATTTCCGAATCCTGGCCGTTTGCGCGTTTGGTGGCCGTCATGGTGGCGTTCGAGGGGTGATATTCGCTGCTGTCTATGGCAGCCAACAACAGACCCTTGTTGTCGCCGTCGCCCACTATGGCGCCCCATTGCGGCAGGCGGATGACACCCTTGCTGTCGATGGTGCCGCGCACCGGGCTGGAGGGGAAGTACTGTATTCCGGCATCGGAAATGGTGATGGGGAACATGTATACATCGCCGTATTGGGTGCTTTGCCAGATGCGCTGCGGCAGAATGCTCACAGTGCCGGTATTGACGTCGATTACGGCATCCACTGTTTCTTCGAGACCGTAGAAATTGTGGATGTGAATCATCGTGGGGTCGGTGGCGTCGGCCACATACTGCATTATGCAGTTGCTTTCGCTGCCGTTATGCACAAAGTCCTTGCCTATCACATAACCCGTTATAATCTTGGCCGGCGTGGCCATGCGCTGTGTGCGGATAACGGGAGCCTGCGATGTGGCGGCGGATGCATTGCCCACAGGACGCAGAGTCCTCTTGTCGGGCTTTACATAGGTAAGAGTGGCCGGAGCGTTTGCGGCCAAAGACACATTTGCCTGTGCCAAATTGCCCGATTCGGCTGCTGCAATGTCGGCAGCAAGCGCAATCCGGGGCTGGAAGGATTGTTGCAGCGCAGCGGCCTGAGGCAGAGCCGGTGGTCGTTGACCCTTAACCGTGGTGTCGGCGTTGAGCCGCGCCACGGTCGGCGTCGTAGCCGACAGCGTTGCAGGAAGTGCTATGGCGAGTGCCGGTAGCAGCTTCTGCAGAAGTTTTTTGTGTTTCATTTAGCTGTTTGTTGGTTAGAGTTGTATTGAGGTATTCTGTTTGTTCGGTTATCAGCGGCTGAGGGTGCCGTCGGTGGCTATCTTTAGCGGCGAGGCGGGGAAATCGGTGGCCGACAGGCGTTTGATTTGGCGGGCTGCCTCGTTGGTGGCGTCGAGCCGGGGCCCTTTCCCTTTCTGCTGCCTGAAGCTGTGAATTTTCCCTTTTATGAAACGGCCGTCGGCATCTATCTCCACTACTGCCACCGGGGCGAGGCCGCTCACTCCGCCAAGGCTTACGCGATATGGCGTACAGAAGTTGCCGAGGCTGTAGAAGATTATGTGGTCGTTATAAAGCTCGGCGGCACGCGGCACGTGCGGTCCGTGGCCATACACCACATCGGCACCGGCGTCTACAGCTGCATGGGCAAACTTCACCACATTCCCTCGGTTTTCTCCAAAAGCCGTTTCCGTGGCATTGGCAACGTGGCTGTATTTGGGACCTTCGCCGCCGCCGTGGAAGCTGACTATGACAATGTCAGAGTTCTTCTTGAGGTCTGATATAGTCTGTTTCACGGAGGCCAAATTATTTATCGACATGGTTCCTCGGCTGTGGCCGAAGGCGGCATATCCTATTTTATAGCCGTTCTTCTCTATGATGGCTGTGCGTGCGCCTTCAGCCCTTCCTGCGTAGGCTATGCCGGCCTCTTTAAGGGTCTTCTGCGTTGAAGCCACCCCCTGACTGCCGAAATCGTTGGCGTGATTGTTGGCAATGCTCAGCAGGTCGAAGCCGGCATTGACAAGGTTGCCGACGTAGCGCGTGGGAGTGCGGAAAATATAACAGAGCTTCGGGTTGGAGCAGCGTTTGGGCGTGCCTCCGCTGTCGAGCAAAGTGCCTTCAAGATTCCCGGCTGTTATGTCGGCAGCGCGCAACAGTGAGTCGCAGTCGGCGAAGAGGTTAGCCCCGTCGTTGGCCGGGAGATAGGCGCTTCCGGCATCCTCAGGAAAGGTCGTACCCATCATTATGTCGCCCACAAAAGCCAGCGTGAGGGGCTTTTTGAGCTGCGTGGATGGTTTTTTGACAGCAACGCTGTCGGCCGCGACAGAGGCGTTTGGCAGCGGTTTGTCGGCAACGTCCTTGCCCGAACAGCGGGCGAAAATAATTATTGCGGCTAAGCAAAGCAAAAGGCGGTTGACATTCATCAGTAATTCAGAGTTAGAGAGGCTTTATAGTCGTTGCGGTCTTTCTCAATCATGGCTTCAAGCTCCACCACAGCCTGCGGCGCAGTGCTTAGATGGTCGTGCCAGACGCCTTCGGCAAGCTGTTTCACCCAACTTAGCTCCAACCGATGATAATCTTTGAAAGCCTCGTCGATAAGCTCCTGAGGCAGCGTATCGTTGGCAGGGTCGAGAACAGCCGTCAGGGTGTCGGCCGGAATAATCTGCCCGGCCAAATCGAGCCATTCTTCCGGCGCCTCCTCCGGGTTGGCACCGTCATAACCCTCCTCGTGCATCTTGCCGTAGACGTAGGCTGTAATGGCCAGCGAGTAGAGACGGTGTGCCCGCAAGGCGGCTGTGGGCTTGAGCGCCACGGCGCCGTGATGCACATAGCCCTGGGCGTCGGGCTGTTCATGAGCCAGTTGCTGCAGCAGCGGGAGCGCCCGCAGCATTGTCTGCACCGTGTTGGGGTTCAGCACCTCATACACAATATTGTCGAACAGCGGCATGCGCCGGTTCAGACGCCTGTCGCGCACCGGCCATTTCTTTTCATCGCGTGCCAGGCCACAGCTGCGCAGCATCAGTCCGGGCGAGGCTGTGGTGTGGCCGTGGCTGTCGCCGAAGAGATAGGAGAAGGGGAACATCGACGTGTCGGGATGCTCTTTGTGGCCGCCCATCACCAAAGAGAAAGCACCTATCTTGCCACCCCACATCACATAAGCGCCGCTGGCCGTCTTGACGCCGCGTTGCAGCGTGCCCCAGTGCACTGGTCCGAGCTTGTACATGTGGTTGGAGAAATTGGTGGCTGAACCGGCATTCATGAAGGCTGTGCGCATGCCGATGAGCAGCGTGCTTTTGTGCATGCTCACCGTGTACGGACCGGCCAAAACGGCACAAGCCTCGCCATTCTCCATGGCGCAGTTGGCAAAGAAGAGTGAGTCGTGAGCCGTGAAGCCCTTGTCGAGCGATGCGCCCTGACCTACATACACGTTGCGCAGCAGAGTGCCTCCTCCGGCAAAACCGTCTTCAATGATGAAGTTCTCGGCATCCACATCGTTGCCCACCGCAGCCAGGTCTTTGCCGGCAGCCGCGTTGTTGATAATGGCGCCGTTGACGAGCCTTGCGGCACCCTCAACACGCACGCGGCGGTCGACGTAGACATTGCGCATCAGCCGGCACCCCGTTACGGAGCATCCGTCGGCCAGGTCGGCGCTGAACGGCTTGTCGCCGAATTTCTCCTGCAGCAGAGGCAGCAGCGTCTGTCGCGACCAGTGCGGGCGCATGGTCATGAGGGTGGCCACCTGCGCCGACAGTCCGGGATAGAGGAATGCCGGGCGGCCTCCCGTTTCGTCGAGTACGGCAACTTCGCTCCCTAACCCGTAGGTCGTCTCCGGCTCCGATTCAATTATGCCGCAGTCGGCAATAGTCACTCCGCGACCTATCTTAAGGCCGCGCAGACAGCCGCCGATGTTGCGGATGCTGCTGTCGGCGCCTATGCGGCAGTCGGTGATGGCGGCATTGCGCAGTTCGCGTATGGCGCCTATCTCCACGCGTCCCGAAAAGCTGACATTGCTGATGCGGCTAAGGTCACATTCCGGCTCTATGTAAACGCGGCTCCAGTCTGACGCGCTGCATCCGCGCCGCTCAAGCTCATATATCTCTATTATTCCTGCCGCTCTCATCTCGGTTGTTTTGTTTTTTGGGGGGTCTTACTCCGGCTCCTCTTCGGTGGATTCGTATTTCTCGTAGAGGAAATCGTTATAGGGGAAACGCTCGGCATGCACTTTGCGCGCCTTGTCGTAAATCAGTTTCTTGAGTTCGTCAATGTTCTCGCGCTCCTTGGCTGAAATGAACACGCAGTCGGGCGCCATTTTTGCCATCCAGGTCTGCTTCAGGTCCTCCAGCGAACGGTTGGCCGCTGTGGCTTCCGTGAGGTCGTCGGCATCCTTGGGAGTATAGGTGAAGGCATCAACCTTGTTGAACACCAGGATTACAGGCTTGGGGTTATCGCCGCAAATCTCCGAAAGGGTCTTGTTCACCACCTCAATCTGTTCTTCAAACCCGGGATGCGATATGTCTACCACATGGAGCAGAATGTCGGAATCGCGCACCTCATCGAGCGTCGACTTGAAGCTCTTTACCAGATGCGTGGGTAGCTTGCGGATGAAGCCCACGGTGTCTGACAGCAGGAAGGGCAGATTCTCTATCACCACCTTGCGCACTGTGGTGTCGAGGGTGGCGAAGAGCTTGTTCTCGGCAAAGACATTGCTTTTGCTGAGCAGATTCATGAGCGTAGACTTGCCGGCGTTGGTGTAACCCACCAAAGCCACTCGGGTGAGCTTGCCACGGTTTTTGCGCTGCACTTCCTTCTGCTTGGCAATATCGGCCAACTGAGCCTTCAGACGGCTGATGCGGTCGAGGATGATACGGCGGTCGGTTTCTATCTGCGTTTCACCGGGGCCGCGCATGCCAATGCCGCCGCGCTGGCGCTCCAGATGAGTCCACATACGCGTAAGCCGCGGCAGCAGATACTGATATTGCGCCAGTTCCACTTGCGTGCGTGCCGTGGCCGTCTGAGCCCGTTTGGCAAAAATGTCGAGAATAAGGCTGGTGCGGTCAAGCACCTTTACCTGCAGTTCCTTTTCAATATTCGCCACCTGTTTGGGACTCAGCTCGTCGTCGAAGATGACCAACGGAATCTCCTCTTCTTCAATATATTGTTTCAGCTCTTCGAGTTTGCCTTTTCCCACATAAGTGCGCGGGTTGGGGTAGTCGAGGCGCTGGGTGAAACGCTTCGCCGCTTCCGCCCCGGCAGTGTCGGCCAGGAAGGCTAATTCATCGAGATATTCGGCCGATTTGGCTTCGCCTTGCTGAGGCGTAACAAGACCTACAAGTACGCAGCGTTCGCACTCGTCGGCGGTGATTTCGGCCTGTTCTTTTTCCTTGTTCATTGCGCTTACAAAATTAATAGATTGTTTTTAGTTAAACAAATCCGGAGCCTTTTGGTGTAACAGCAATTGTCTTAAGACGAAAAAATCATGATGGGCGGGGAATAATTTGCAAATAATTTGTAATTTTACGGCCTCAGCGACGTCATAGTACCAGAAAGCGATGAATCCCGAGGAATTCAAAAGTCTCTTATCAGAGATGGCCGGACTACTGTGGCAGTCGGCGGCGGCAATCATGCCGACGCAGGCTGATGCGCAAGATGTGGTTTCGGACGCTGTGGAGAAGCTGTGGCGCAATCGTGAGCGAATGGCCGGGCTGGAGAATCCCCGCGGGTTTATGATAACGGTGGTGAAGCGCACTGCTCTCGATGCTTTGCGTCATCAGAAACGCCATCCGCAGGTCGACATTGACGTTACGCCGGCTTCGGCGGCCGTTGATGAGGAATCTGTGGAAAAGGCCTCCGACCTGGCTCTGGTGCGTCAGCTGATGCTGCATTTGCCCGACAATCAGCGCTTGGTGCTGGAGATGTCGGTGTTCATGCAGCTCGATATTGAGGAGATTTGCTCTCGCACCGGCCTCTCGACAACCAACGTAAGGGTTCTGCTATCGAGGGGAAGAAAACGTTTGAGAAAGGATTTTGCAAAATATAACAACTGAATCCAATGGAAACTGAAAAACTAAAACATCTGCTCGAAGCCTATTTCTCGGCTGAAGCCACTGCCGCGCAGGAGGCGGAGCTTAAGGGGATGTTGCAGGCAATGGATATGGCGGCTCTTGCGCCTGATATTGCCGCAGATGCCCGGCTTGCCCGCACGCTGCTTACGGCCGGAGGAGAAGGTGTGGCAGTAAATATACCTCCCGTGCCGGAGGATTTCGCAGCGTTGCTCTGCAGTCAGGCTGACCGTCTGGAAAGGCGCGACAGCAACCGAAAGTGGCGTAAGAGATGGATTGCCGGCGGACTGATGACGGCGGTGGCGGCGGCTTGTGTCATACTGCTCTTCTTGCCGGCTGCCGATGTGGTGATGCAGCAGCCTGCCGGAACTACGTCGCAACCGGCTGCGACGGGTATTGCCCAAGGTCAGTCAACGCAGTCTGTGGCCTCCGACACGCTGATGCAGTTGCCCAATGCCACGCTGACGGCTGAGAATGGCAACGGCAAGAGTGTAAAGACTGGCAAAGCCGCGGGACGCCATTATCCATACGACGAAGCCGAAGGTGAGCATGAGATTGAGATTGTGGAGTTCTACGATGCAGAAGCTGCAGAGGCCGAGCTGATAGCCGAAAACCGCGCAGCGGAGAATGCTCCTGTGGTGTTGTCGATGAACGGTCGCGCCGAGGCTTATCAAACCGTGGATCAGTCGCCCGAAGTGCTCGATATGCTCAACGAGGCTTTCAACATCATATCCACAAGCGGCAGGGAGACCTCACGCTATCTCAGAGAATCAAGCAATACAATAAACAACGTTAACCCTTAAAATCATGAGAAAGATAATATTACTCGCAGCCCTGATATTCGGCCTCTCGTCGGCTTTATATGCTCAGAATGGCAAACGTGTGTTCAAAGACCTGGCCAACGTGCCCAACATAAATCTGGTTTACATTTCGGAGGCAGCCTTCGACAATGGCTATTCTCTCTCGGCCAATAAAATCCCGCTTCGGCTCGAAAATAGCCAGATAACGGGCTTTGAGATGGCAAAGGCTGTGTTCGACGGCAAAGAGAAAAAGAGTATTCTGAAAATGGCCGACAAAATCATCAGCGAGAATGACATGGAGCTGCTGAGCGAAACGCGCGACGATTTTGATTCTAAGTACACAAAAATCTATTATGTGCCTAAATCAAAGGAATTTGCCAATGAGATTTTCATTATTTCCTCGTCGAACAGCTTCGGCGCCACGGCCATCTATATCACCGGCAAACTGTGGCTTAAGAGCTTCCTGTCGGGCAGTGGTGTCAAAGACCTGAGCTACCTGATGGAGAAATACAAATTCAAGACCACCGACTTCAACATTATCCACCTGTGAGGCAACTCTCAGGCTTTGTTAACGGCATTGAGACCCGGATTACGGGTTCTTGAGCTGCCGGGAATATTTGTAGAAAAGAATTTTCCGCACCCTGTTGCGCACTGTGTCGCGCGGCAGGGTGCCCTCATTCATGGCATTGAGAATTTCGGCAATTGTGCTGCGGGTGTCGTCCGGAGCCACAAGAATATCGGCGCCGGCGAGAATGGCTTTTACGGCCGGCTGAGTCTGCGGACCGAGTCCTTTCATGTTCATGGCGTCGGTGAAGATGAGTCCTTCAAAGCCGAACTCCCGGCGCAGCAAGTCGGTGATGACCGCCGGCGAGACGGCTGCCGAGCGGCGGGTGCTGTCGAGGGCAGTCATGGCCACATGACCCACCATTATGCCGCTCAGTCCGGCTTCTGCAAACCGGCGGAAGGGGAGCAGGTCGAGCGTGTCGAGCTGCGCACGCGTGGCCTCCGACACGGGCATCCCTTTGTGGCTGTCGAGCAGTGTGGCGCCAAGTCCGGGAAAGTGTTTGGCCACCGAAATCACCGACGCATCTTCTAACCCTCGGGCGTATGCCGTTCCCAGAGCCGCCACACGCTGCGCATCGGCACCCAACGACCGGTAAGCCATGACGCTGCCGCGTACGGACGCCACATCGAGCACCGGCCCGAAAATGGTGTTGATGCCCAACCGGCGCGCCTGCAGACCAACGTCGTAGCCGTAGTCGTACATATCCACATCGCTCACACTGTCGGGGATATTGCTGAAGGCAGCGTATGAGGGGGCGTCGGCAAGGCGCATGCCCAGGCCCCATTCGGCGTCGATGGCTATCAAAGGCTCAACGGGACAATAACGGCGCAGCTCGTCGCTCATCAGGGCTGCCGAGGCCGTGTCGCCCTTCAGAAACATGATGCCGCCCACATGCAGCGAGTCGGCGTATTCATGCAGCTGCCGCAGGGTAGCCCGGTCAGCTTTGGCAAATATGGAGGGCATGAGCAGCTGACCGGCAAGTTCGCGGTCGGTCATGGCCATGGCGGCCGAATCGGCCCAGCGCAAAGCCATTTCCGTGTAGTCTGACTTCTGCGGCGGTGCCACAACTGCTTCTTTACGGCCTGTGCAAGAACCGAAAAGAAGCAGAAGTATGACTGCCGTCAGTGCTGAACCGCCTGCCCTGCGCATTTCTGTGGCTTATGGCGTTATTTATGGCTTGATATGCACTGCCTGCACGAACCGCGGCGACGGGTCGGACGACATGGGCATATTCATTTTGGTGAGGTCTGTGACGTAGCGCATTATGGGCACTGCCACATCGCGCGAATCGGTCCACAAGACCTTGCCGTTGGCCAACGGGCGCAAATCGTCGTTGCCCTGTGCCAGATAGTCAATGGTGGCTATGACGTAATTCTTGTCGGGGTCTATGGGCTCGTCGTTTATGGTGGCATTAACGAACGACCAGTCGGGGTCTACGGCCACCTTTACCTGTTGGCTGATGGCCTCACCGTGTCTGCGGGCCATGATTTTCAGAGTCTGCAGCAAGTCTTTGCCGCTGAGCTCAATGAGAGTGAAACGGTTGGGGAAGGGGAAGGTGCTGAGAATGCGGCCTTCGCTGACATTGCCCTGCGGCAGGTTGAGACGGATGCCACCTCCGTTCATGATGGCTAAATCCACATTTGCCGGTAGCGTGGATTGCGGGTCAGCTTGGTGTATTGAATCGAGCTGCTGCTGCACGGAATGAAACGCCATATCGGCTGTCCAATTGGCATATTCGCCGAGACCGCCTCCATGCATGGCGTTCGGAGCGTATGCCACGGTGTGCGCGTTGATGGAGTCGACAACGTGTTTGTAAGGTGCCAGCCAAGCCATCATCTTCTTATCAAGCTGTTCGGCCGGGAAGCGGTCTGTAACGGGAATGAGCTTGTAGCTGATGGCCGATGCCGGCACCCGCTCGCCCTTCTTTACCCCGTTGAAATCTATCTGCACATCGGCTATGTAGGCGCCTGTCTTGCCCGTCTGAGTGATGATGACCGGACGCCCGTCGGCATTCGGAATCACCGACGGATATTTGCCCTCGCTGCCGGGTGTTACCAGAGTATGGCTGTGGCCTCCTATGATGATGTCGATGTCGCGGCTGTTGCGTGCCAAATCCACGTCGGTCTGCTTCCCTTCCTGCTTTGTGTTGTAGCCTATGTGCGTTACGGCAACCACCAGGTCGCAGTGCTTTTTGTTGCGCAGATAAGCGGCTGTGCTGTTGGCCGTCTTGATGATGTCGTTGAACTTGACGCCTGCAATGTTTTTTGCGGCTATGAGGCTTGCCGGGTCAACGTTAAGCCCGAAAAAGCCAACCTTGCGCCCGGCAATGGTCTTGATGATATAAGGAGCGAAGACCCCTTTGAGGGCCGTGTTTGAGAAATCGTAATTTGCCGAGGTGGCCCGGCCTTTGAGGGGCTTCCAGTATTTTGCCAGTTCCTCCATACCGTTGTCGAACTCATGATTGCCGAGCACGCGGATGTCGTAGCCCATCATGTCCATGAGTTTGCTTTCCACATCGCCTTTGAAGAATTTGAAATAGAGCGAGCCTTGCACAGCGTCGCCGGCATCCACCAGCAGCACGTTTTTGTCGGCTTTGCGCACGCTGTCGATTACGGCTTTGCGTTGCAGCGCGCCGCTGCGGCCCCGTTCGTCGGGGTCTATCTGCGAGTGGGTGTCGTTGGTGCCGAGAATGGTGATTTTCTGGGCGCGGGTCATGCCGGCGCTCAGTGTCAGTATTAGCAGTGTTAAAAGGTAACAGGTCTTCTTCATGGTCTACAAAATTACAATTTTATTGGCTGAGTTGCAAGTAGTTGCTGTTTTTGGTAATATAAAAAAACGCCGACAGGGTGTTAAAGTTCCTGTCGGCGCCGTATGGTGTTGAGTTGTGAGCCTTATTTGGCTTTCTTTACGAAGCGCTCTTTGATGCGAGCCTTCTTGCCGGTGAGGGCGCGGAGGTAATAGAGTTTGGCGCGACGTACTTTGCCGTATTTGTTAACGGTGATTTTCTCAATAAACGGTGATTCGAGCGGGAAGATACGCTCTACGCCGATGCCGTCGGAGATTTTGCGCACGGTGAAGCGCTTTTTGTCCTCATGGCCGTTGATGCGGATAACTACACCGCGGAACTGCTGGATACGCTCTTTGTTACCCTCTTTGATGCGATAGGATATGGTGATGGTATCGCCGGGGCCGAATTCGTCGAGTTCTTTTTTGGGGGTTGCGAAAGCTTCTTCCGCAATTTTCATCAAATCCATTGTAATGATGCTTTTTCGTTTTGGGTTTAAGGATAGGCGCACCATTCGCAAGCCTGAGCCTCTGTGGGGCACTATCTTGCCAGAGGGTACGAAATCCGCCGCAAAGGTAATGTTTTTTTTTTATTTGTGCAAGTGTGGCCCGGGCGGTGAAATGCAATAAGAGAATTTTTTTGTGCGGCGGTGCGGGCGGTAAGGCAAAAAAGGTTTAAATTTGCGCTATGGCAGCTTCTGAATTGTTTACGCGTTATATCTGGCTTGTCGACACCATTTACCGTGCCGGCGCCATTTCGCGCCAAGAGATAAATCGCCGTTGGGCTGATTCAGTGTATAACGTCAATGGCGAGAGCGAAATCCCGCACCGCACGTTTCATCGCCATAAGGAGGCGGTGAAACAGCTCTTCGGCATAGAGATTGTGTGCGACCACGGCGGCGACAGGCTTTATCGCATTGCCAATGCCGAGGAGATGGCGCAGGATGGCTTGCGCTCGTGGCTGCTCAACAGTTTCTCCATCAACTCGCTGCTGCAGGAGAGCCGCAACTTGCGTGGCAGGATACTCTTTGAGGAAGTGCCGTCGGGCGACAGGTTCCTGACCACCTTCATCGAGGCCATGCGCGACAATAAGCGGGTGCTCATTACCCACCGCAGCTTCAGTCGCCAGGCCGCCGTTACCACTGAGCTGGAACCGCTTTGCCTGAAGCTCTCGCGACAGCGCTGGTATCTGCTGGCTAACCGTCTGCCTGAGCGCGATATGCGTGTGTATGGACTCGACCGCATCAGCAATGTGGAAACCACCCAAAGCACCTTTGCGCTGCCCCGCGACTTTGATGCCGAGGCCATCTTCAGCCAGTCGGTGGGTGTGATGCTCAACCCGAATCCGGAGCTTGTGAACTTGAGGGTGAAGGGGCTTGACCGTGATTATCTGCGCACCTTGCCCGTTCATCACAGCCAGAAGGAGGTGGAACGTACCGACGAGGCATCCGTGTTTACCTACTATGTGCGACCAACATACGACTTCATCCAAAAGCTGTTGAGCTTCGGGGCTAACGTGGAAGTGCTGAAGCCTCAGTGGCTCAGACAACGCATCAAAAGTATTATTGCGGAAACGGGGTGTCTTTACGCCGATTGACAGCCCTTAAAGACGGTTAGTTGTGCTCAAAAGCGGCCGAGAGGATATTCTCCAGGTCAATGGCCGACACCTTTGTCTGTATCACGCCGCTGTGTGCCACTGAGATGTTGCCGGTCTCTTCGCTGACCACCACACAGTAGGCATCGGTGGCCTGACTCATGCCCAAAGCGGCTCTGTGGCGCAGACCTAATTGCTTGGGAATGTTCATGTTGTGGCTTACCGGCAGGATGCAGCCGGCCGACACCATGCGACCCTTGGCTATTATCAACGCGCCGTCATGCAGGGGCGAGTTTTTGAAAAATATATTTTCTATGAGGCGCATGTTGATGTCGGCATCAATGATGTCGCCGGTTTTTTCGTAGTCGGTGAGCGGCATATTTTGCTGCAGCACAATCAAAGCGCCCGTCTTGCTGCGCGACATGGAGTTGCAGGCGTAAACCACCGCCAAGGCTTGCGAATGGTCCTTCTCCTGGTCTTTGCGGTGGCTGAACATACGGCTGATAAACTTCCATTTGTCCTGCGACCCGATGTCTATGAGGAAGCGCTTTATCTGGTCCTGAAAAAGAATTACCAGCACAATGAGGCCTATCGACATGAACTTGTCGAGGATGGTGCCGGTGAGGCGCATATCGAGTATCTCGGAAGCAACAACCCAGATGATGATGAAGCCCAACACGCCGTAGAAGAGGCTCAGGGTGCCGCTCGAACGCATCATGCGATACAGATAGAAGAGCAACAGCGCCACTATCAGTATGTCGATAATATCTTTAACTCCGAATTCTAACACGGCTGCGGATATTGATTGTTGAGGTTGGGAAATAACGACAGTATGCGGCGCACCTGAACAGCTTCTTTCACGTCATGCACCCGCAGAATGTCTGCGCCTAGAAGCAGCGACACCGTGTTGAGCACCGTTGTGCCGTTGAGCGCCTCGTCGGGAGTGATGCCCAAAGGCTTCCAAATCATCGTCTTGCGACTTATGCCCACCAACACCGGGAAACCCATGGCTTTGAACTGCGGCAGCGCTTCGAGCAGAGCATAGTTCTGCTCCACGGTCTTGGCGAAGCCGTAGCCCGGGTCGATGATTATGTCGACGAGTCCTGCCTGTGTCAGCACGTCGGCCTTGCGGGCAAGGTCCTCAATCACGTCGGCCACCACATCGTCATAGTCGGTCATAGTCTGCATGGAGGCCGGGGTGCCGCGCATGTGCATCAGCACGTAGGGCACACTATACTGAATAGCCACCTGTCCAATTTCCGGGTCGAGCGTGGTGCCTCCAATGTCGTTTATCATCAGCGGGCCGAAGGCGTCGAGGCAGCGCCGTGCCACCTCAGCGCGGAACGTGTCGATGCTCAGCGGCAGCTCCCCACCACATTCGCGGCGTATGGACTCCAAGGCGCGCGCCAGACGGTCATACTCCTCCCCGGCACTCACCTCGGCGGCGCCGGATCGCGTGGAGTAGGCGCCCACGTCGATGATGTCGGCGCCCTGACGCACCAGCTCGGCGGCACGCATCCCCGCAGCTTCCCCCGGTGCGCGGCTGCCGGCATAGAAGGAATCGGGCGTGGCGTTGACGATGCCCATTATGGCACCTCGGGGCAGTTCAATGACCTTGCCGCCGTAGTTCAGGCTCAGTTGGCTGGTGTTCATATTCTCCGCAAAGTTAGCAAATCTTGCACAGATAGCAAAATTTTTGTATCTTTGCAGCCTGAAACGTCGGAGGCGTCTTCGGCAATCTTTTTTTTCAATGCAGGACATCAGAAATATTGCAATTATTGCGCACGTAGACCACGGTAAAACTACTTTGGTAGATAAAATGTTGTTGGCCGGCCATCTGTTTCGCGACAACCAGAACGCCGGAGAACTGATTCTCGATAACAACGACCTGGAACGCGAGCGCGGAATAACCATCCTCTCAAAGAACGTATCAATCAATTATAAGGGTACAAAAATCAACATCATCGACACTCCGGGGCACGCCGACTTCGGGGGCGAAGTGGAGCGTGTGCTCAACATGGCCGACGGCTGTCTGCTCCTCGTGGATGCTTTTGAAGGCCCCATGCCTCAGACTCGCTTCGTGCTCCAGAAGGCCATTCAGATGGGCCTCAAACCGGTGGTGGTTATAAATAAGGTGGACAAACCCAACTGCCGCCCCGACGAGGTGAATGAAATGGTGTTTGACCTGATGTTCAACCTCAATGCCACGGAGGATCAGCTGAACTTCACCACAATCTACGGCTCGGCAAAACAGGGCTGGATGAGTACTGACTGGCGCAAACCCACCAACGACATCACCGCGGTGCTCGACGCTATTGTGGAATGTATTCCGGCGCCGAAGACCTACGAGGGTGAGGCTCAGATGCTCATCACCAGTCTCGATTACAGCAACTACGTGGGCCGTATAGCCATAGGCCGTGTGCATCGCGGCACCATAACGGAAGGCTCCGACCTGCTGCTCTGCACCAAGGATGGCGAGACTAAGCGGCAGAAGGTGAAGGAACTGCATACTTTTGAGGGTATGGGTCGCAAAAAGGTTCATGAGGTATCGAGCGGCGACATCTGTGCCATCGTGGGCCTGGAAGGCTTTGAAATCGGCGACACGCTCTGTTCGCTGGCCGGCGCCGACCCGCTGCCCCGTATTGCCATCGACGAGCCTACCATGTCTATGACGTTCACCATCAACGATTCGCCCTTCTTCGGCAAAGACGGCAAGTATGTAACCTCGCGCCATATCCGCGAGCGTCTGGAGCGTGAGCTCGACAAGAACCTGGCGCTGAGGGTGCAGAACGGCGACCGCGAGGATTGCTGGACTGTCTTCGGCCGTGGTGTGCTGCATCTCAGTATCCTCATCGAGACGATGCGCCGCGAAGGGTATGAGCTGCAGGTGGGTCAGCCGCAGGTCATCATCAAGGAAATCGACGGACAGAAATGTGAGCCTGTGGAGAGCCTGAACATAAATGTGCCAGAGGAATACTCCTCCAAGGTCATTGACATGGTTACGCGCCGCAAGGGCGAGATTGTGAGCATGGAGACTCAGGCTGACCGCATCAATATTGAATTCCACATACCTTCGCGCGGCATCATAGGCTTGCGTAACAATGTGCTCACAGGCACCGCCGGCGAGGCTATCATGAGCCACCGCTTCCTGGAATTCCAGCCTTGGAAAGGTGAGATAGAACGCCGTACCAACGGCTCGCTGATTGCCCATGAGAGCGGCACAGCTTACGCCTATGCCATCGACAAGCTCCAGGACCGCGGCCGCTTCTTCATCTTCCCGCAGGAAGAGGTTTATGCAGGTCAGGTAGTGGGCGAGAATGCCAAGGAAAACGACATTGTGGTGAACGTTACCAAGTCGAAGAAGCTCACCAATATGCGTGCCAGCGGCGCCGACGACAAGGCCCGCATCGTGCCCCCTGTTGTCTTCTCGCTCGAAGAGGCGCTTGAGTACATCAAGGAGGACGAATATGTGGAGGTAACGCCGCATCACATCCGTCTGCGCAAGATTCTGCTCGACGAAAACGACCGCAAGCGCGCCTCACGTTAACTATGAATCAGAAACGTCGTCGTGCCTGGATAACTGCAATAGTTATGCTCAGCATCCTCATAGCGGTGCTGGTATGGTTGCTGATTTTATTTTACGGAGCATGAAAACACCCCCTATGCAGCCTGAACTGCGCGCTGAATGGGAGAAGATGCTGCGGGGCGAGCTGTATAGCGCCGCACATCCGGAATTCGGGCGCATACTGATGCAGACCCGTATGAAGCTTTATGAGTTCAATATGTTGCCTCCCGACCGCTTGGAAGAGCAGAAGGAGATTCTGCGCAACATGCTGGGCAGCATAGGCGAGCCGTTTCACGTCAACCAGCCTTTCCGCTGCGATTACGGCTGCAACATCGACATCGGCACCGACTTCTTTGCCAACTTCAATCTCACCATCCTCGACGAGGCTCACGTCTCCATCGGCTCACACGTCTTCATAGATCCTAATGTGAGCATCTATACTGCATGTCATCCGCTGCAGTCCGACAAACGCCGCAACGGCGACGAATGGGCCGAGCCGGTAACCATTGGCGATGATGTGTGGATTGGCGGCGGCGCCACTATCCTGCCCGGAGTAAAAATAGGCTCCGGTGCGGTGATTGGCGCCGGAGCTGTGGTGACCCGGCCGGTGGAAGAAGCCACTATGGTAGGCGGCTCACCGGCCCGATTTATCAAAAAAGTCTGAGTATTAGAAAAGTCTTACGAGGCTGAGTTAAACCGACATTTCGCAGTGCCGGTTATCAGAACTCTACACCTACCATAATGGTGGCGCCACCGATATTGCGGTTCTCTCTGCGCACGTTGAAATCGCCCACTGACGTGGTGTACACCTTGGCATACTGCCATGTATAACCGCCGCGGATATTCAGGCCAATGGAGCGGCTCAGCGCAATTCGCAGTCCTAACGAGGGATTCAGATAGAATCCGCCATTGTCATACCAGTCGGAATTGGTTACGGAGGCGTAGCCCACACGCACATCGAGGAAAGGAGAGGCTCCCGACGGCGAGAAATTGGTGCGCAGATTCACAAACACCGGGAAGCCACACGCTCCGTCGGCATTGAAAAAGGCCTGGAAAGCTGCTCCTGTGCCGATATAGAAGTAAGTGGGTACAAGCTGATAGCCCTGCGAGGTGGAAATCTCGAAATTCGTTTTCGAGGCGTTGGCAGTACCTATGTTTACACCGGCCTCATAAAACGACCTGTAGCCGGGCATGAGGTTCCATTGAGCGGAGGCGAAGAGAGGGATAAGGAGGGCTATTACAGCCAAAAGAAGTGTGCGTTTCATATTGTTATCCAAAAAGGTTGAATGAAGCCGATAATCTTCATTCTTTGCATTTTCAACGCCTTGCAGGCATTTAAGGTTCGGTCTTAGAAGGTGAAAGATGCTGCCACTCCCATGCCGTCGGCGTATGAGAAGGGCATGATGGAGAGATTATGCTCGCGGGCAAAGGGGCGCGTGTAGATGTATGCCGAACCGGCACCTATGGCCGCTCCTGCCACCACATCCCACACATCATGCTTCTTGGCGAACGTGCGTCCCCAGCCCACGTATGCCGCTAAGGCGTATGCCGGAACGCCTATCTTCCAGCCGAAACGACGCTGCAGGAATGCTGCCACGGCAAATGCCGTGGCAGTGTGCATTGACGGGAAGGAATGGTCGTCGGACCCGTCGGGGCGCCTTTTGCTGATACTGTATTTCAGTATATAGGTGGCGCCGAACGTGGTTGCTGCGGTGAAGGCTCCCTGCTTCAGGCCTTGCCAGTCGCCTATGGCGAGGAGCGTTGTCAGCGTGGCTGCCGGCATCGCCACTGCCAACACATCGGTCGATGTGCGCACGGCGCGCCTCGAGGAACTGATAGGCTCATCGGCCATGGCTGCTGACGCTGATAATATCACAGCGAGTAAAAGGCACAGATATTTTTGCATTGTAAGTTGATGTTAATGAGCTTGGTGATTTGGTCTTACAGATAGGGTATGAAGATGACGGCTGCCACAGCCACCGAGGCGATGGCCATGATAAGTACCGCCGCGGCTGCCACATCCTTGGCTTTCTTTATGAGCGGCGAATATCCGGGCGACACTTCATCGGCAATGGCCTCAATGGCGGTGTTGACGGCTTCGAGGGCAAAGACAGCGCCTATGCACACAATCACCGCCAGCCACTCGCCGGAGGTGATGTGGAAGAGGAAACCGGCGGTAACCACTGCCACGGTGGCCACTGTGTGCAGCCACGCGTTATGCTCGCCAAACAGCACCCTTAGCCCGGCAAAGGCATAGAGAAACGAACGGCCGCGGGCCTTCCACGAGAATTTGCCGGCCTGCTTTTGCTGCATCATCTCTCTGCCGGTAACCCTGCCTCTCTCTTCTCCACCTGAGCCTTTGCCCGTCTCTCTTCCTCGCTTCCTGTCAGTAGTCATAGTCAAGCGAAACCTGATCCACATAGAGCGTTGTGCCCGTGCCGCCGGTGAAGTAATCACCATACTTGGATGCGGCAAAGCATACAAGGATATACTTGGGCTTGCGCGAGGTGGAACGGTAATTGAACGTTACCTCAAACTCTTGCCAGCCGTTGGTGTCCGACCCGCGTATCAGTTCGCCGTATGCTATTATGGCCGGCGAATTTTTGTCAAGCAGCTGACGGTTGTTGGGATTGGTGCGAATCTGATACGGAGCGTCCCAGTCGGCCAAAGCCACATAGATATGGCACGAATCGGGTCGGCCAATCAGATGTTTGAATTCAGTTGAGGCGTAGTTGATGGGTTCGGTGTGGAACTTATAGAAGCCTCGCACACGTGTGGGTCTTACAGACCACGGACGTCCGAAGTCCAGTATGCCGTTGGTGCCGTCGACACGCACGAAAGTACCGGTATATATGCTGCCGGCAGCGAGCTTGCCTATTGAGCCGATGCCCACAAACCGCGTTGCCAGACATGCCGACTGGCCCGTGCCGGTGGGTGTGTCGTCCGACGGCGTTACGTTGCTGTTGCCTAATGTGGCGGCGCCCGTGTTGCCCGTGTCCCAGAACTGGATGCCGTTTTCGGGCCACGGACACCAGATTTTTTTATTCTTCAGCCACCACTGGTCAAACGAACCGTCGGGGAGGTCGAGGGTAGCCTCGGTGGTGACGCTTATCTCGTTGCCTATGTTGTCGTCGCTCACCGCTCTGACCACATATTCGGTAAGGGGCAGCAGGCCGGTGATGCGGCATGAGAAGGCGCCCCCGTTGTGCGTTACCCATGAGTCAGGCACTTTTATCCACGTGGGCGACGAGGCCGCGCGGTATTCAAAGCCATTCACCGCATCCTCAGGCGCTGAGCCGTAGGCAAACATCACCATTGACCAGGCATCAACCTGCGTTGTGGTGACTATGGCGGCGGTATGTATGGCGAAGATGGTCCATGTCTGTGTGCGGCCGTATGCGCTTACCTTCACCACCATGGGATCTGTGAGGTTGTAATATTCGCCCTCTTTTATTTGCGGGTCGAGAGTGGTGATGTCGGCCGGACCGAGCTTGCACGAGGTTACGCGCAGATGGTTGAGCGGCGTCTCCTCGGGGATATATACCACTACGCGGCGCCCCGGAACGTCGATGATGCTTTCACCCACCTGACCGGCTATGGTGAAGTAGCGCTCTATGTTCTGGGTAGCCTGTATTATCCACTGATACGACTGGTAACGGCTGAGCGTTACCTGCATGGGCAGGCTGAGGTCGTAACTGCCTTCTAAGAGGTTTTCCGAACACTCAGCTCCAGGCGAATAGGTGAACTCATTGAAACGGACATTGGTGATGTCTACCTGTTCGCTGAGATTCAGCGTTACGGTGAGGTTGGTGGAGTCGATGACAGCCGGCGAGAGTTCGCCTTCGGCTGCTATGGTGAGGATGTTTTGTTGCAGGCGGGGGTAGGGCAGGTCGTTGTGAATGCACCCTGATAGCAGAGCCATTGCCATTGCCGTCAGCACGAATAGCTTTTTTCCCATATCAAATGTGAATGCCTAAACCAAGATTGATGTTGAAGAGGTTGAAGCGGAAATTTGCTCCCGACGAGAACCGGTTACCGGCCGACTCGTTGTTTATCCATTGCTTTTCGTTGCGCAGATAGAATCCCACCACTCCAAACGACACGTTGAACGATACGTTCTTCATTATCAGGCAGCAGATGCCGGGTGAGAAGGAGAGGCGGCTTTCCATATATGTGGTATGTGTTTTGCGGGGCTCGCCGCCGATGAGCCTGTTGAAGTCGGCCTCTCCCGATGCGAACGAGAGCGCCACCTCATTGAAAACACCGAAGCGGCCGCGACGGGCCAGACCGATGTATGAGCGGTACATGATGGCGGCCGAGTATGACGAATTGCGATACATGGCATCTTTGATGTCGAAGTTCATGTCATCGTCGAAATCCACACTCATCGACGCCAGTGTGCCTTTTGATTCCGTATAGCTCAACATAAGGCCCAGACTCTGGTTGTTTTTGATGAAATAAGAGAGATAAGGCTTTACGCTGAAGGTGTGTCCGGTGAAGTCGAAGTCGCTCAGCAGGTCGAGCATCTGTAAGTCTTTGGTTGCAAATTCACCGTACGACACTGTGAGGCCGAATTCCCATTGGCCTTTGGGTATGAAGATATAATTGAACAGGCCGCGGTCGAAGCGCCCGAAATTGCGGGTATGCAGTTTTTCGTTCACCGTGTCGCCGTCAATCACTGTGAGGTTGCTTGTATAAGGACGTCTCACTATTTCCGATTTGCCGCGCATCACGTCTTGGATAAGTGGCACAAGAGAATCGGGCACGGCGATATATTTTACTTTCAGCACACTGTCCGGAGCCGTTGCGGAGTCGGCTGCCGGCGCTGCCGTGGCTGTATAGGCGGCCGTTGCTACTAAGAGGAGGCTTGCAAGCAGTTTGATGACAATGTTCATAGGTAGAAGGCCACGCCAAACGTTATTGAGAATAAATTTATGCGGAAGTTGGCCGAACGGGTCTTGCGGTTCGACTCATATATTTGGTCGCTTATCTGGCGCGTGTGGGTGTAGCTGAAGCCGAGCACGCCCACATTCACCTCAAGGGCCGAATAGTTGTTGAGAAAGACCAATAGCCCCGGCGCCAGACCCAGACTGAAGTTGATGTTGCGCTCATAAGCACCTGTCAGGGTCTGTCCGCTGCCTTTGCTGAGCTTCGACTGGCCGCCGCCCACCTGCAGCTGCAGCTCGTTGAAGAAGCCGAAGCGCTTGGAGTGGCCCAGTGAGAAGTAGTTGCGCATCACCGCCATGGCATAGTAGTTGTGCGACAGCCTGTAGAGATGCTCTATGTCGTAGTCCGTATCGTCGCCGAGCACTATGGAGCCTTTCTCAAGCTTGGTCAGCGAACGCGTATAACTGAATTTGCCGCCAAGACCAAGGTCATTGCGCACTATATAAATCAGCATAGGCGACACCTTGAAGCTGTATGTGTCGCCCGAAAGGTCTTCGAGTACTAAAAACTGATAGCGGTTTTGAGTTGACTGTGTCCAGTTTATGCTCACCCCGGTTACCCATTGGCCTTTAGGCACAAACAACACTGACTCCAGCTCCGGCTCAAAAGGTGTCGGCACGGTGTCGGGTTTCAGCCCTATGGTCTGTTCCACAGGCAGAGTGTCTGTAACTATATAAAGCAGAGAATCCTGTCCCCTGACGGGCAGAGCCGCGCCAAGGGCCAGGATGATGAGTGCAAGAAGTTGCAGAGGCTTATTCATATACAAGCTCCAGATCGTCGATGTAGAGTACCGATTTGCCGCCTGCAAAGTAATCACCGTAACGGGAGGCAGAAGCCACTATGATGATATATGCAGGTTTGGAAGTGTAGTAGCCTGACCTGGGATCGAGCGTGATTTCAAACTGCGCCAGTTGTCCGTCAGCACCAAAATTGCCTGTCCAGACCACTTCGCCGTAAGCTAATACGCCGGCATCGTTGGGGTCGAAGAGCACACGCGGATGAGAACTTGTGTTTTTGGTTTCTATCTTATAAGTCTTTGTGGTGAGAGCCACATAGACATTCCCCTGGTCGGTGTCGCCCTTATTGATGCCGCCGCCCGCATATTCCACTGTGCCGGGACGATAATGTGCCCATCCGCGAAGCTTCACGGGGTGAGAACCGTTGAACGGGCGTCCGAAGGTTAGTATGCCGTCAGTGCCGTCAGTGCCGTCGTATGAGCCCACAAAGAGGTTGCCGGCAGCAAATTTGCCTATAGGGCCGCCCAGACCCACAAACTGACTGTTGAGCTGGGCCGAGTATGTGCCGCTGTGCAATAGGTCAGTGCAGGGAAGAGTGATGTTTTTGTTCATCGTTATGGAACCGTGGTTGCCGCTGTCCCAGAATGTGGGCGTGGCGCTTGAACCGGGTATCCAGGCGCCTTTGCCGTTCTTTATCCATTCCTCCATACCTGCGTTGGGTATGGTGAAGATGGATTCCGTGGTGAAGGTCGACACCTTCGGGTTGGTATAGCCGTCGGCCACCGCACGGTATTCGTAAGTGGTGCCCGGCAAAAGATTCGTCAGCACAGCGGTATATTCCGTGGCGGCACGTGTCATGGTGCCGGAAATCTTCTGCCATGTCGATTCGCCTTTGGCGCGGTATTCAAAGCCCGGATTGGTGTAATTGTCCTTTACCAGCGAACCTTTCAGCGTTACCGAGTGGGCGCGTATGAGCGATTCCTCTACCGGCAGAGTCTCCACGGCGGCATCGCTGATATTGATTTTCCAAGTGAGCTGACGGGTACGTCCGCCGGCATCTACTGCGCGGAAGGAGATGCTGTATTCGCCGTTGTCGAGCTTGTTGAGCATCGATGCGGCAAAGGTCAGCAGAGTGTTGGTCTGCTCCAGTTCGGCCTTATAGGTGTGCTGCCATTTCAGGCCGGCTGCCTGCAGCGACGAGGCGGCCGTCTCGGTCAGGTTCATCAAATCGAACGTGGCTGACGGAAGGCCCAACGCCGTGGCTGTGGCCTGGTTGGTGCTCAGCTGAAGAGCCGACAGGCTCTGATACGAGTAAATCTTGAATACCAGGTCGCCGAAGCTGCCCTTGGGGCCTGAATACACGGTGGAGGGGTCGAAGCCCTCACCCTGTATCATCGGTGCTGCATGCAGCGTCACCTCATCTTCTATGAGAAGTTCCACGTCATTGACGGTTACGGTAATGAAGGCACCGCCGGTGTCGCCCGGGTCTACATTCGGGTTATATTTCAGATTGAGAATGTACTCGTGGGCTGATTTCACATTCTCTATCTTGCCCGATTTGGTAAAGGGCTTGCCGTCTGCATTCTCGCCGGTGATGTTCCATGTCAGCGTATTGTCGCCGTTGGGCATCATATAATAGCCGTGAGCCGTTGCCACATTGTCGGCGTTGAAGTCGAGGGCGCCGGCCGAGTTGGCTATTGTCACTGTGTAGTTCTGAATCTTGTCTACCAGATTCTCGGCGGGGTTGACGCTTGCCACCACATTGGCGATGCGGCAGTTGACCACCACGCTCGACACGTTGTCGCGACTGATGTCGAAGGGCTGATAGCCGCGATAAAACTTGCTGTCGAAGGATGCCGATATGGAATCACCTGTCCAGGCTTCCGCAACATAGCTGCCTGATTTCAGGGGCAACGAGGCGGGCAGATTCTCCAGACCGTGATATTTGTAAAGGAGGCCTTTGGCATCGGAGATGTATACCCAGCAGGAATCTGCCAGTGTCTGTTGGTCCATGGCGGCACGGGTTACCTCGCTGTTGACCACCATGCGCAGACGCAGGGTGCCTTCGCCTTCCTGGTCGAACGGACTGTCGGCTGCGCAGCCCGCCAGACTAAGGGTGAGNNCAGCCCGCCAGACTAAGGGTGAGCACGACGCCAAGCGCCGCAGCTGTAGTTTTTGTCAGTTTCATTGTTCGGGCTGTTTTTATGGATTCATGTGAAGTTGAAGAACTTTGGTTACCTCGCCGCTGGAGTCGGCAACCTTAAGTATGAACTTGTGGCTGTTGTCGCCGTAGATGGCCAGCAACGGCATGAAGGAGCTGATGTTGAAGACAACCGACTTCTGTCCTCCTACGTTCACCGGCAGGCCAAGGCTGCTGATGCCCTCTTCAAGCGACCCCGGATTCACCAGATCAAGATGGTCGCTGAGATGAACGTCGGCCAGTACCTCCGATGTAAGTGTCGAAGAGATTATGTCTACGGTGAATGCCGTGATGCCCGTTTCTGACTCAACGTTGATAACCACTGTCGACGAGGAGTTGACTTCGTTTACCGATTCAAAACTCAGACCTTCGGTGATGGTTACTTTAGGACCGTTGCCGGGTTCGGGCGGATTCGGTTTGTCGCCGCCGGGACGGTCGCCGCCTCCGGGACGGTCACCGTCGCCCGGGTCGATGTTGTAGTTGAGGTCAACAACCTCAACGGTGGCGTCAACGGTGAGGCCCGGTACGATGTTGCCCGATGCGTTCGGGTCGGTGCCGGGTGAATGGAGCTTGTAGGTGATGCGGTAGTGAGTGCCGGGTGCCACGTCGGTGTGCACGCGCGACGAGGTCTCGTGAACGCCGTCAACGGAGCCGTCGAAGGTGGCGGCCAGCGTGTTGCTGCCTTCCAGATATGCGAAATAGCCGCTGCGCGTCTCGGTCTTGGCAAACGACAGGGTGGCGTCGTCGCCCATCACCACGTTCACCTTGGCATCATCGGCCATGTGCTCTTTCAGCTCTTCGCTGAAGATGATGGTAACGCGCACGTTGGCCATCTTGCACACTATGGTCTGAGCCTCGGTGATTTTGTCTTTCACTATGGTGAAGCTTTCGGAGGTGCCTTCGTAATAAGGCTCTTCCCAGGCTGCGTCGGGGTTATTGCCCAGATGAGCCTTGGCGGTGTAGGTGCCTTCGGGCAGCTCTATAACGCCCGGCATCTCGGCATAGCGGTAGCTGCGCACAACCTGGCCATCTTTCATTATGTCTATTACAAAGTCGGCAAGTTCCACAGTGCGTTTGTAAGAGGCCGATTTCTTTAATTCATCGTTGCTGATGCTCAGCATCAAACGGGTTGTGGAAAGGGAGCCCATGGCTTTTTCATCAGGCTCGAAACCGTTTTCTTTTGAACAGCTTCCGAGGCCCAGAACAGCCATTAGAGCCAGCAGATATATGGTTATTTTCCTTGTCATTGTGGTTTAATATTTGAAGCTGAGGTTGTCAACAATAAGGGTTGCGCCGGTTGATTCCTGCAGATAGCGTTCGGCCCTTGAAGTGGTCTTGATGGCCGAGGCCGAGCGGTTCGACGAGCTGAACATGATGCACAGCTTGTCGGCTTTGAGGAAGTAGGTGCTGTAAGATATGTTCACGGTGAAAGCGGAGAAGGCGTTGGCTGCGGTGAGGTTGGCTGTGCCTTGACCAATCACCTGGTTGCCGTGCATGAGTTTCACCGTAACGGTGCCGTGTTCGCCGGTGTCCTGGCTGTCCTGGATATAACGGTAATAGCCGGTGAGCTTTGAGGGGCGCACGGCAAAGGCAATGCCTTCGCTGATGGTCTCGCTGCCGTTATAGGCATACGTGCCGAGGAAGAGCTTGCCGGCAGCGCGGTTGGCGATGGAGGGTGCCGTAGGATGGAAGTAATTTTCCACGCCCGCTGCCGTATATGTGTGGTTGGCGGGAAGGGTGCCCGATGGGTCCCATGCCACATTGCGTATCACCATGGCGTTCGATCCGTGATGAGCTGCGTATTTGTATGCGTCTGGTGTGGAGGAGTTGCCGCCTATGCCTGCTATTTTTGCTTGTGTGCTGACGAAGCTGAGCGAGGTGTTGAACACCGACGCGGGCACGAACCATGAATTCTGTGTGCCGGCACCGCTATACATCGTCTTGGCGTTGGTGGAGGCCCAGCCTGTAGGCTCGCTGATGGTGAAGGCCTGATGGTTCTGGGCCCAGCCGCTCTGCAGGTAGGTGCGTTTGTACTTGCCGCCTTGTTCCATAGCCGTGGCCGAGTGAGTTTCGTGCAATGTCTCGAAGTCGCCGTTGGGCACCCCGCTCTCCGTTTCTGTGGTGAAGGCAACCTGCTGCTGGAAGGTGGGGTTGCTGCCTGACAGCACCGTCGACTTAAACGTGTAGTTCTGTGCCGGACTCAGACCCTCTACGGTGAGCAGGCCGGAGGCGGCGTTGCGGCTGGCTACGGTGAGTTCCGTATTGCCGGAGAAGATGCGCAGATTCTCGGTTATGGTGCGCGTGTCGGTGGCGTTGTCGGCCGTTACCTTAAGCACTGCATGGCGTGCAAAGGGGTCGGCTGCCAAGGTGTATGAAGGCACTGCGCGCTGCACTGTCTTCTCCACCTTTCTGCCTTTGTAGGTGATGAGAATCTTCACATCGCGGCTCGACTGCGGCAGCGTGTATGCTACGTTATACTGCTTCACGGCGAAGCCTCCTGATGTGCGACGAGGCGCATTGGTGCGCTCGGTAACAGAGGTTATGGGGCAGTCCTGCAGAGCACCGTAGTCGTCATAACCCTGAATTTTCAGTGAGTTAGCCACATCGCTGCCGTTGGTGCTTACAACCAGGTTGCCTGAGCGACTGCCGATGGGCACGCTGCTTACTGACGGCACGTCGAAGGTGAGGGCAGTGGTGGTTACGGTCAGTTCAAGAGGTTCGTTGATTTTGGTCATCTTGTCCTTGACCACCATGGTGAAGATATGTGTTCCGGCGGGCAACGTGGCGATGAAATCGGTGAGGTCAACCTGTGCCAAAGTGCCGGGGTTGCGGCTCAGACCCGTCTCCTTGATGCCCGAAGCGCGAACGGCGGCTTGCTGATCGGCTGTCAGTGCGCAGAAGTCGAACTCGCGGCCTACCGGCAGCGTGGCCGATGACTGCACCGTGAGGGTGGCGCCGCTGATGCCGCTCTTGGCGCGGATGAAATAACGCACAGGCTCTGCGGGCTTGTTCGATTCAAGCAGCTGGAGAGTCTCGCCGGCGGTGAAGCCCTGAGGCGATACCTCGGGGGCGGGAGCGGTGAGCAGTTCGTCGCTGAGGTCGATGTCTACGTTCTCCTCGTCGATGGTGTCGTCGAAGATGATGCGCAGCTGAGCCTCGCCAACTTCGCCGTTATAGACGTCGAAGGTGATGCGGTAATGATGGCGCGGTTCGGCGTCGAAGTTGGCCGGCTGCAACAGAGCGCTCACGCCGTTGGGCTTGGTGATGTTGAGGGCGATGTCGACATGGCCGGGACGCAGATAAGCTGCACGCGTCTCACCCTTGGGGTAGTCGACGTATGCGCCGCCTTCGCTGTGAAGCTTGGCACTCCAGTCGCTGAAATAGGCGCGGAAGGCGTCGGTATATGCGATGCTCACCATCGAGTTGGCCAGCGTGGCTGTGATGGCCACGTCTGTGGTGCGGTCTTCCATCACTTGGAAGGTCTCGGAGCCTTGGAAGAAGGGCCGTTCAAAACCCTCATCGTCGAGCGAGCCGTAGAATGCCGTCATGGTGTATGTACCCACCTTGAACCCCTGGTCTGTGGGGAAGAGGGTAGTGGAGGCCCATGTCTTGGAGTATGTGCCATCTGACTTGGTAAGCGTCAGGCCGAATTGCTCAACATCCGGGGCTGTGACGGTGGATTCTGCCCTGACGGCAGTTGATTTTTTAATTTCCGCGGATGTGGATACGGTGGGAGCTATACCTCCTTCACCATCCGCGTACCGCCAGGGATTGTCGTCCGAGCAAGCGCCTAAAAGCGCCAAATAGACAAAAAATGCTCCCTTTAGCAGTAGATTGGGCATTCTTTTGTTCATGATATCTTCAATGAAATTTAATTCACCTGCAAAGTTACTAAAAAAATTAAATAATAATATAGTGTGCGAGATATGGCTCAAAAAGAGGTGTATTTTTGCGGGAACTTTCCCACCGGGGCTAATTGCCTCATGCCCCAAAAAGGAAAATTCTGCTACCCCTGAGCACGGCGAGCCCCATCTCCTCAGCGCCATGGGAGTTTTGAGAGCCATGGGGAGTAATGGGAGTTTTGGGAGCCATGGGTGTTTTGAGAGCCATGGAAGCCGCCAAAGCTTTGGCCTTAAGCTCCTTAACCTCCCTAAGCTCCTTAAATTCCTTAAGCTCCCTAAGCACCCTAAGCTCTTTAGCCACCATAAGCACCTTAAGCTCCTTAGCCACCTTAAGATCCTTCAGCTCCTTAACGGCCCTTAGCTCCCCCGGGCAGCTGCGCGTTTGGGGTATAAATACAGCATCAAAGGCCTCAGGCTGTCAGGCTTAAGGTCTCTGATGCTATACTATGGCGTGGCGCCGTGTTACTTGCCGGCGATGCCGTCGCTTACAGAAAGCGAATAGCGGCCATGCGCACGACGGCGAGCCAGAACTTTGCGACCGTTCTTGGTTGCCATTCTCTCGCGGAAGCCATGCTTATTCACTCTCCGGCGATTGGAGGGTTGGAATGTTCTTTTCATCGTTGTATAGAGTGTCTTTGTTTATTTACTTGTTTTCGGAGTGCAAAATTAATAATATTTTTTAACCCGGCAAAATTTTTTTCATTACCCGGCAAAAAATTATTCTCGCTCTCCCTTTTTCGGGGTCTCTCAGCGCCGCTTTCAGGCTGTCAGAAAGCAGATTACGGTGAAGATGACGGCAAACAAAAGCAGGTTGCAGGCCGTCATGCCCAACAGCGGATTCAGTCGTTTGCCGGTGCGCCGACGCAGCTGAACCCATATTGCCGTGTTGGCGTAGAGATAGATGACGCAGGGTATGGCCACCACCCATCCGGTAAGCGGCAGGCAGAAGAGAAACACCAGCACCATGGCCACCACTCCGCCGATAAAATAGACCCATGCCATACTCTGTCGACCAAACAACACCACGGTGGTATGCTTGCCCACTAAACGGTCATCGTCTGAGTCGCGATAGTTGTTCACAATCAGCACATTGGCCGCCATCAGTCCTATGGCGGCGCCTACGGGAATGCTCACCGACTGCCATTGCCACTCGCCCGTCTGCACCAGGCACGTCAGCGTCACCGGCACCAGTCCGAAGAAGATGAACACCGCCAGGTCGCCCAATCCGTGATGCGACAGCGGATATGGCCCCGCGCTGTAACCCACTGCGAATAAGGCAATTGCAATGCCAGGCAGAAGCAGCCATGCGCCGCCCCAGTAGAGCAGCGTCAGACCCAACAGCGAGTCGGCCGCCACCAAAATCCAAGTTGCCCGCAGCATGGCAGAGGGCGAGATGTCGCCTTCCGTAACGCCGCGCCGGAAGCCCTCGCGACCCTTTTTATCGAAGCCGTAAGCGTAGTCGTAATATTCATTGGCAAAGTTGCTGGCAATCTGTGCCACAACGGCAAAGAGCAGGCAAATAGAGGCCGGCAGCCATTGAAACTTGCCGTAAACAGCCGCACATCCCGACCCTGCAATCCCCCCTGCCACACTCACCGGCAGCGTGCGCAGCCGCGTGGCTTCAATCCATGCTTTGAGGTTCATCGGCGTTTATTTTGAAAAAATTCCTGCATCAGAGCGCCACACTCAGCCTCCAGCACACCCCCGATTACCTGCGTGCGCGGATGCAGCGGAGTGGGCATTTGCGGAGCCTTGCGCCCGTAATAGTTCAGATAACCGCGCTTGGGGTCGGCGGCGCCAAACACCACGCCTCCTATCTGAGCCCATCCCAAAGCGGCGGCGCACATCAGGCACGGCTCCACCGTAACATATATTACACAGTCGGCCAAATACTTGCCCCCCAGCCAGTTAGCCGCGGCAGTAATAGCCTGCATCTCGGCATGTGCAGTAACGTCGGTGAGCGTCTGCGTCAGATTATGCCCCCGCGCAATTATCTTGCCGTGACACACTATGATGCAACCCACCGGCACCTCATCGCGTTCGGCGGCTGCCTCTGCCTCTTTCAGAGCCTCGCGCATATACACATCGTGCTGCCACGGTTCTATTTCTCTGAGAGGGTACATATTTCTTCTATACGGTCTTTTACCTTATTCATCAGCCACGACGGGGTAGAGGTGGCGCCGCAGATACCCACCGTGTCGGCATCCTTGAACCAATCGCTCTGCAGACCAGTCTCATTCACGGTGAGATAGCTGCTCGGATTTACGTTGCGACAAGCCTCGTAAAGAGCTTTGCCGTTGCTGCTCTTGGCGCCGCACACAAAAATTATCACCTCATGAGTGCGGGCAAACTCGCGTATGTGAGCCATACGGTTTGCCACCTGGCGGCAGATGGTGTCGAAATATTTGAACGACCCTGAGGTCTTGCGTTCCTGAATGGCATGAATCATGCGCTGAAAGCCGCTCAGCGACTTGGTAGTCTGCGAATAAAGCTCCACATCACGGTTCAGGTCCAGGGCGTCGAGTTCGCTTTCCTCTTCCACCACAACGGCCTCGCCGTTGGTCTGTCCCACAAGGCCGTTGACTTCAGCGTGACCCCGTTTGCCGTAGATGATAATCAGCGGCCGCCGCGCCGACGGACGTTCGTATGCCTCTTTGATGCGGCGTTGCAGCTGGAGTACCACCGGACAGGTGGCATCTATAATCTCTATATTGTTCTCGCGGGCTGTCTGATAGGTTGACGGCGGCTCGCCGTGAGCCCGCAGCAACACCCTCTTGCCCTTCAGCGCCGGCAAATCCTTATGCTCTATGGTATGCAAACCACAGCGGCGCAGCCTCTCCACTTCGTCGGCATTATGCACAATGTCGCCCAGGCAGAAGAGCGGCTGACCCTCTTTCAGATGCTTCTCTGCACACCGTATGGCACCCACAACGCCGAAACAGAATCCGCTTTGCGAGTCAATCTCTATAATAGGAGTTTTGGTCATTTCCCTTCGGCCAGATGCTTCACAACCTCATTATAATGGCGGCAGAGCCATTCTTCCTGTTGTTCCAGCGTCATATTGTCATTGTCGAGCAACAGCGCATCGTCGGCTCGGCGCAGAGGCGATTCGCTCCGTGTGCTGTCAATATGGTCGCGTTCGCGAATGTTGGCGAGCACCTCTTCGTAATCGGGCTTGTCGCCTTTTGCCAGCATCTCGTGGTAACGGCGGCGGGCACGCGTCTCGGCCGACGCATTGACGAACACCTTCAGCTCAGCCTGAGGGAACACCGTTGTGCCGATGTCGCGGCCATCCATCACAATGCCCTTGTCGTGGCCCATGGCCTGCTGTTCCTTCACCAGAAAATGCCGCACGGCAGGTATGGCTGCCACCGGACTCACATGCTCCGACACCGGCAGCTGCCTTATCTCCTTTTCCACATCCTCGCCGTTGAGCAGACAGTGGCTCACACCGTCGGCGCCGGTAGGGGCGAAGCTGATGTGAATCTGCGGCAGCTGACCAATCAGTGCCTCTGTGTTGACCTTGCCGTTGGCCGCCATATCGTGGCGCAGCGCAAAGAGAGTAACGGCGCGGTACATGGCACCGGTGTCTACGTACCGGTAGCCGATTTTGCGTGCCAAAGCGCGCGCCATAGTGCTTTTCCCCGATGAGCTGTAACCGTCGATGGCTACAATAATTTTAGGCGCAGCGGGGTTGGCGCATTGGGTATCTTGTGTCATTGAGTATCAATTAGGTTTTGGTATCACTTCAAAGATATTGAGTGTGAAATTCACCATTATAGACGACGCCTTTTTATGAGGCATGGCGTAGGCCACGCCGAAGCCCATCGACCGCACCCTGAAGCCTGTGCCTATGGAGAAGCCGCTGAGGAAATTGCGCTGATAGGTGCCCATGTCGGTGCGTGTCTTGTAGTTGTAGGCCAGAGCCGCGTAAAAGTTCGGCGAAGGCGTCAGCTGAATGCCGAAGATGAGATGGCGGAAGAAGTTGCCTGCAAAATTATCCTTCTTCACCTGCACTTCCAGGTCGTTCTCATCCTTGTGCTCGTAATAGGGGAGCTTCCATTTGGTGAGGTGAGTGGCCGTAACGCTGAGCTGGAAGGGAGACTTGCCAAGACCTTTGGTGATGCCTAACTGGATGTCGAAGGGCAGACGGTCGTAATGGTCGTTGAACTGTTTCACCTGGCCGCCGGCATTCTTTATCACAGCCGAGAAAGAGAAGTCCTTTTCCGGGTCATAATAGTTCACACCGAGGTCTGCAGCCAAAGCCACAGCCTCATAACGCTCGTAATGGCTGTAGATGAACTTCAGCGTTATGCCGCCGCGCCACCGGTCGTTGAAGTCGTGGCTGTAAAGGCCGTCAATCACCAGGTCTTGAGGGTGAAAAGTGCCTGTGGGCGTACCCATCTCGTCGTACCCCTGAATGGAGCCGTGGCTCAGGAAGCGCAGACCCGCGCTCCATGCCGAATGTTCGGTGGCGCCCATGCCGTAACGCGCGCTCGCAAAGTTGCTTGAACCCAGATAATGCATATATCCGAGTCCCATCTGAGCCTCAATCTCGGGGCCTAACAGAGCCGGGTTCTGGTCTACCAGACTAAGGTCCGGGTTGATGCTGCTGATGTTGGTGCCGCCCAAGGCAAAGGCCTGCGACGACACCGGAATGCGCAGAAAACTGTAAGCGCTGCTCCCTTCCTGGGCCTGGGCCCCGAAATGAAATAGCACACTTGCGGCAATTACCGCTATTATTCGGCTAAGTCTATTCATCTCTGTTTCTCTAACGAGATTTCGGCTCCCCTTATTTTATGAGAAGGCCAAAAATCATCAAATGATTTTATTATTTATTAATGATAGATTTAAAATAGGTTAAAAATGGCCCCTTTGAGGCCCCCTTTCTTGCGCGGTTCGGGACAGTTGGCTAACTTTGCTCTGTGATAAGCTCACAGCATGAAATGACTCTGAAAAATCTTCTCCATAAAATATGTGGCGCCGGGTGTGTAGCCCTTGTAGCTTCGTGCCTTGTTCCGGCCGGAGCAAAAGCGCAGACAGCATACGTGAACTGCGGCACCAATGCCGCCGGTTCCACCGTTTATCTCGAAGTCTACGAATACGACTATGTTACCGACAAGCCCTCTTTCCCGGGCGGCGAAGAGAAGATGATTAAATTCATCAACCGCACGCGAGTGTACCCCGAAAAAGCCTATCGCCACGGCGTTCAGGGGCGCGTGATGTGTTCCTTCATCGTCATGCCCGACGGCGCCGTGTCGAACGTCAAAGTGCTGCGCGGAGTGGAACATTCTCTCAACTGCGAGGCCAAGAGGGTTATCAACAAGATGCCGGCATGGAAGCCAGGCCGAATGAACGGTCGCCCCGTACCCGTCAGAGTAGTATATCCAATAACTTTCCGCCGGTGAGTGCTAACGGGCAGAAGGGCCTTGTGGTCCGTAATCTCGGAAGCCGTTTTCAGGTGCATATCGACGGCACTACCGACAATGAGCTGGTTGATTGTCGCGTAAAAGGCAATTTCCGCATCAAAGGCATACGCACTACCAATCCCGTGAGCGTAGGCGACCGCGTTACGGTGAATCCGGCCGGAGGCGAATATTACATCACTGCCGTTGAGCCGCGCAGAAACTACATCATTCGCCGAGCCTCCAACCTGTCGAAAGAGAGTCATATTCTTGCAGCCAACATTGACCTGGCAGCCCTGGTGTGCAGCGTGCGTGACCCGCTCACACCAACCACCTTCATCGACCGTTTTCTGGCCACTGCCGAAGCCTATTCCATACCGGCCCTCATCATTATCAACAAAGAGGATATCTGGGATGCCGACGATCGCGAATATGCCGAAGCGCTCAGAACTCTCTATCAGTCAATAGGTTACAAAGTCTTTTTTACCTCGGCCACCACGGGTGATGGTATAGCTGAATTGATGGGCGAGCTGCAGGGCAAGACAACTCTGTTGGCCGGCAACAGCGGCGTGGGCAAAAGCTCCATCATCAATGCCCTGATACCAGATGCCGGACTCAAGACCGGCGCCATCAGCGAGCTTTATCACACCGGCACCCATACCACCACTTTCTCAGAGATGCTGACTTTGCCCGGTGGGGGCGCCGTGATTGACGTGCCGGGTGTAAGGGGGTTCGGCACCATTGATTTCGACAAGCGAAGCGTGGGGCATTACTTCCCTGAAATTTTCCACTTCTCCAACCAATGCAAGTATTCCGACTGCAGCCATCGCAACGAACCCGGATGCGCTGTGCGCCAGGCACTTGAGGAGCACAGGATTGCGCAAAGCCGATATACTTCTTATCTGTCGATTCTGGAAGAGGTGGAAGAGGCCGAGGGTGCCGACAAATACCGCAAGCCTTTCTGAGCCGCGCAGGAGCGTCTGCGTAATAGCCTGACAGCTTGGATTTTTGTGCTCCACAAAGGCAATAAATTCAAACTCTGAAACGTATAATTTTCATGAAACGAATCACATCCATTCTCCTTCTCTCATTCATCTTGCTCCCTCTTCATGCCTTTGCATGGGACTGGACGCAGATTTTCAATCCCGGCGGCCAGTCATCCTCCGGTCAGAGTTCAACCATAGGTGCCACCATAGGCAATCTCATTGAGGGTGTGCTGTCGCGCTCCGACGTGGAAATAGCCGATATGGCAGGACAATGGACCATCGACGGTTCGGCGGTGGCCTTCAAGAGCGAAGATTTGCTGGCAAAAGCAGGCGGCGCCGCCGTGGCAGCCAAACTGCAGACTGACATTGACCCGTATTTCCAGAAATATGGCCTCACAGGCGCCGTAGTAACCATTGATAAAGATGGCAACTGCTCCATAAAATGCCGTCGGGGCACCATCAACGGTGTGATAACCAAACAGGGCAAAGGCGAATTTCTCTTCAACATAAAGATGTTAGGCATGAATCTTTCGTCGGTGCCCCTTTATGTGCGCAAAACGTCGCAGACAATGGATTTGATGTTTGACGTGGCAAAAATCAAGGAGCTGATGGCCATAGTGGCAAAACTGTCGGGCAACAGTCTGGCTAAGAGCCTCGATGCTATTCTCAATCAATATGAAGGCATCTACGTGGGCCTCGGCATGAAGCTTGTTCAGGGCTCGCAGACGCCTCAGAATCCTACGAACAGTACCTCCGGCGATTCCATTCAGCAGGAAATACAGAATGAACCCGGACTGGGAACACTCATCAATATTCTGAAACAAAGAAAGAAAAAATAATACACGCTTCATGGATACCAAAAAACCGTCGACAGTATATTTCTGCCCCCGCATCACTCCCGAGAACTTAGTCAAGGTCTACGAGATGCTGAATCGTCCGGTTCAGGGCCGCGTCTGCGCCAAACTCTCCACCGGCGAAGGGGGTAACCCCAATCACCTCAGCGTTGACGTCATCAAGCAACTCATAGAGCAGACCAACGCCACCATAGTGGAGTGCAACACCACTTACGAGGGTACGCGCAACACCACTCCTGCCCACATGCAGACTGCCCGCGAGCATGGCTTCACCGCCATTGCCGATGTGGACATCATGGACCGCGACGGCGATGTGGCTCTCCCCGTACCCGGCAACCCCAAGCATATCAAAGAGAATTTTGTGGGTAAGAACTGGCTCGACTACGACTTCACAATGGTGCTCAGCCACTTCAAAGGTCATATCATGGCCGGCTTCGGCGGCGCGTTGAAGAATGTGGCCATAGGCATGGCGTCGGCAAAAGGCAAATCGCTGATTCACACTGCAGGGGTGTCTGAACAGGTGCCTCTCGACTTCACTAAAATCTGCGAACAAGACGATTTCCTGGAATCAATGGCTGAGGCTTGCGCATCTATCTTCAAACATGCCGGCAACAATATTCTCTTTATCTCAGTGGCCAACAACCTCTCGGTTGACTGCGACTGTGCTTATCGACCCGAACCTGCCAAAATCAGCGACATTGGCATCCTGGCAAGTCTTGACCCCGTGGCTCTCGACCGTGCCTGCGTCGATATGATTTACAACAACCCCGAACCGGGCAAGAAGGACCTGATTGAACGCATGGAAGGTCGCCATGCCACTCATCTGCTCGATTATGCCGAACAAATCGGCCTCGGTCAGCAGAATTATGAAATAGTAAATGTAGAACCTGTACCTTTTGAGTTTGAATAATTCAGTTCCGGAATCACCTGAGGTAATACTTCTCTGCGGCATAAGCGGCTCGGGAAAGACCCATTATGCCAAAGAGCTTGAGAAGCAGGGCTACCGTCGTCTGTCGGCCGACGAGATAGCCTGGGCTCAGCATGGTCGTAACCTCGTCACGATGCCTCTTGAGCGTCAGCGAGCCGTGTATATGCAGGCAAATATGGAATTGCTGGTGCAACTGGAAAGGGCTTTGGCCGACAGGCGCAACACAGTAGTTGATTCCACCCTATGCTCCCGGCAGAAACGCGACGTTATGCGCAATCTCTGCCGCCAGTTTGGCGTTGAGCCGAAGCTGATTTTCTTACAAGCCGACAAAGCTCTGCTGCGCCGGCGCCTCGACGCCCGCAAAGGCCTTGACGCCAACGACCAGCCGGTGTCAATGGCTCGTCTGGAATGTTTCTACGCCGGATTTCAGCCGCCCGAGCCCGATGAACATCCCGAAGTAATTCCCCAAAAATAACCCCGCTCTGTCCGGAGCCGCCACCAAAATAGCTGAGGATATGCCCGAAATTTCAATCCGGCATATCCTCAGTAAATTTATAAAGTAGGGATTACAGAAGTCCGCTGATGCGGGCAATGTATTTACCCACTATGTCAAACTCCAGATTCACTATGGTGCCTTGGCTTATGCGGCAGAAATTGGTGTGCTCGAAGGTGTAGGGGATGATGGCTACGCGGAAACTGTCAGCCTCCGAGTCGCATACCGTCAGGCTCACGCCGTTGACTGTAACCGAGCCCTTTTCTACTGTTACATAGCCTTTGCGCACCAACTCCGGATTCACCAGATACCGGAATTTGAAATATGTGCTGCCGTCCACTTCCTGCACTTCTACACATTCGGCCCGGCAGTCCACGTGTCCCTGCACGATGTGGCCGTCGAGACGGCCGTCGATACGCATGCAGCGCTCCAGATTGACCAGGTCGCCAATCTTGAGCAAGCCCAGGTTCGAGCGGTCAAGCGTCTCCTGAATGGCCGTTACGGTATATGAGCCGTCGTCGTGAAGGCTTACCACGGTGAGGCATACACCGTTGTGGGCAAGGCTCTGGTCAATATGCAGTTCGTCGGCAAAGCTGCAGCTTACCCGTATGTGCAGGTTGCCCCCTTCGCGCTCAAGACCGACTACGCGTCCGGCCTCTTCTACTATTCCTGAAAACATTTCTATCCTTACTGTTAGACCCCATTCCACAAAAAATGTTAA
>FR897845.1 GCA_000437495.1 Prevotella sp. CAG:485 | reverse complement strand
AAAAGTCGGCTTTTTTCGGACGGATACTCTTTAGCGGTTGCATTTCAAGCGATTGAGAAGGTAAAATGATATGTTATCGCTGATTTGATGATTTTATGTTAGGAAGTCTTAATAAATGGAAGAGGTTGCCCAAGATATATATGAGCAACCTCTTATCTGTGTCAGCTATCGTAATTGTCGTTAGCGGAGTCTGAGGAATGAGTATCCGAAGCGCTCTGCAGCAGCGCGTTCAAGCTCTTCGCGGAACTCAGGCGCAGCAAGTCCTATCATCAGTTTGGCACGCTCAGGCAGCGATTTGCCGCGTAGATTGGCTATGCCGTGTTCGGTTACAACATAGTTGGTCTGGAAACGTGTTGTAACTACGCCTGCACCTTCGGTTAGCACCGGTTTAATCTTGTTCAGACCCTTGTTGGTGGTGCTGAGCATGGCCAGGAAGCTCAATCCGCCTTCGCTGCGGCTTGAGCCGTAGACGAAGTCATGCTGGCCGCCTATGCCCGAGAAGATGCGTGTGCCGATGCTGTCGGCGCAGACCTGACCCGTAAGGTCAATCTCCAGACATGAGTTGATGCTCATCACTTTTGGATTCTGAGCTATGATGAACGGGTTGTTGGTCCAGGCTACGTCCTTGATGATGATGTCGCGGTTGTAGTTCATGAAGTCGTACAGACGGCGCGAACCAAGAGCCAAAGATGCCACCGATACGCCGGGCATTACCTTCTTCTGCGAGTTGTCGATAATGCCTTTCTCAAGCAACGGCAACACGCCGTCGGTCATTGCTTCGGTGTGTAGGCCAAGGTGCTTGTGATTGCCAAGAGCACGTATCACAGCGTTGGGGATACCGCCCACACCTATCTGCAGCGTGGCGCCGTCGGGGATATGCTCGGCTATAAAGTTGCCTATGCGTATCTCTTTCTCAGTTGGTACGGCCGTGGGTACCTCCACAAGAGGTTCGTCGGCACGCACAGCGGCTGCTAATTGCGACACATGAATCCGGGCGTCGCCATAGCTGTAAGGCATATATTTGTTTATCTGGGCAATGACGCGGTCGGCACATTCCACAGCACTTGTGGCCAGGTCAGCCGAGATGCCGAAGGATACATACCCTTCCTCGTCAGGCTCAGAGCAGTTTATCAGCGCCACATCCACGCGGCAAGTGCCGTCGCGGAACAGTTCCGGCACTTCGCCAAGGAAGCGCGGGGTGGTAACGCCATAACCTTCGGCAATCCATTTGCGCACCGAATTGCTTACGAAGAAGCTGTTTACCAGGAAGGTGTCTTTGAATTCCGGTTTGCAGTAGGGTGCGGGGCCTTTTGCCACGGCAAATGCCGAATAGAGCGTTACATCCTTCAGCTCATTGCCGCGTCGGGCCAAGGCTTCGCAAAGCACTTCGGGAATCGACGTTGAACCCTGAATGTAAACATGATCGCCACTCTCTATGAGCCGTACGGCCTCATCGGGACTAACAAAATTAATCTTTTGAGTGCTCATCGTTGAAAGCTTTGAGGCGTTTCTCCAGGTCCTGGAATGTCTTGTCGCTGTCGAGCATCGACACGCAAACGCGTATGCCGTGCTGTTTGGAGCCTGTGCCGGGCAGTGAGATAGCGCTCACACCATGACGCAGCAGCTCGCGCTGGATTGTCTCGGAGTCCATGCCGGGATATCCCACGGTGAAGAAGAAACCGTCGCCGATGGGCTCTTCCCCGTCAAGGGCATAGATGATTTCAAAACCATTGTCGGTGAAGATCTTCTTGGCACGTTCGCCGCGACGTCCGTATTCACGGCTGTCGTCCACAAAGTTCAGCTTGCCGTCGGCTGCGGCGTCAAGCATGGCGGCTAACGCACACTGAGCCGAGTGGCTGGTGCCTGACGAGGCTGCATAGAGCACACCGAAGATATAGGCGTTGATGAAAGTGGGCATGTGGTAGAAATCCACCAGCGCCGGGAACGACCGGTTGGCCACCTTCGGACTCATGCATACCATGGCTATACGCTGGCCTGCATAGCTGAAAATCTTGCTGCCCGAAAGCAACAGTATATAATTATCTGTGTAGCGGGCTACCGTGGGCACATACGGCGCCTCAAAAGGATGCGAGTAGTCATGGCGGAAGTCCATGCCCATATAAGCTAAGTCTTCCATTATGATTACATCATGGCGGTCGCAAACGCGGGCTATGATTTGCAGCTCCTCGTCGGTGAGATTGGTCCATGCCGGGTTATTGGGGCTGGAGTAAATCATGGCCGTGATATTGTCGTTGGCCATCATCTCTTCCAGTTTTGCCTCAAGCTTGGCACCGCGATAGTTGTAGATATCGAACGAAGCCTGCTTCAGACCCAGGATATGAGCCTGCGTAGGCTGTGCCGGGAAACCGGGGTTGAGGAAGAGCATGGTGTCGCGTTTCGGGTCGCGCTGGCCCAACAGCAGCATCAGCGTGAAGCTGCCCTGCATGGAGCCTACTGTGGGTATGATGCCCTCTTTGGGCACGTCTATGCCAAGGAAAGCCTTGATGAAACGTTCGCCTGCACTCTTCAGCTCAGGTATGCCGCCTATGTTGGGATATTGGTTGGCTACGCCGGCGTCCAATGCCTTTTTCTCGGCCTCCACGCCGATATGAGAGGCGGGCAAGCCGGGATTTCCAATCTCCAGATGCACCATACGTTCACCGGCACTCTCTTCTGCTTGTGCGGCTACAGAACACATCTGGCGTATGGTGGCTTCTGTAAGCATACCTACTCCGCAGGCGCGGATGGCCTCGTCAAGTTGCTGAGTTGTTATGGGAAACATTCTGTTGCGTCTTTTTGGGGTTATCGTTTGCTGAGCAGCTCGCGCGTGAGCTTCAGACCGGCGCGGAATGCGGTTATGTTCATATCCACTATCTTGTCGCCTTTGGCGCTGAAGACGCTGCGGATGCCCTCTTCAATCTTCTCGGCCTCGAGCTCTATGAAGGGAGCGGCGGCGCCAAGAAGCACCATGTTCGAGCAACGTGCTGTGGCCACCTCTTTGGCTACCTCGTCCATGTCGAAGGCCACCAGGTTCGGATGACGCTCCAGCTCGGCCGTTACCTCGCCCATTTCCGGGTAGTTGGGTATGTTGACAAACGGAAGGGTAGAGGTTACTATCCAGCCGTTCTTGCTCAGCCACGGCATATAGCGCAGAGCCTCCATGGGCTCCAGGCTTACTATCAGGTCGGCGCTGCCTAACGGAATCAGGTCGCTGGCTATGGGTTTGGAGCTCAGACGCAGGTTCGACTGAACGTCGCCGCCGCGCTGGCTCATGCCGTGAACCTCGGCTTGCTTGATGTAGAGATTTTCGCGCAACGCTGCTGCGCCAAGTATGGTGGCTATGGAAAGAATGCCCTGGCCGCCTACACCCGCCAGTACTATATCTGTTTTCATCTTTAGTATCTTTTATTGTGGTTTTGCGGTTGGGGTTACTGTTTCTTGGCTGCTGCTTTAGCTTTTGCTGCGGCATGACGGCGAGCCGTCTGTATGCACTCGCGGCGCGAAATAATCACCGAACAGCCGTGATGGTCTATCTCCTCTTTAAACAGAGCCATCATCTCGTTGTAGTTCTTGGGCAGCGAGTCGATGGTGCGCATGTGTTTGGGGTCACAGCCCAGACCGAGACAGATGTCTTCGAGCTTGCCTGTGCCTTGCGAATCCTGACCGCCTGTCATACCCGTTGTGAGGTTATCGCTGATGATAATCACCACATCGCTGTCTTCGTTGATGGCGTCGAGCAATCCCGTCATGCCCGAGTGGGTGAAGGTGGAGTCGCCAATGATGGCTACCGAGGGGTGCTGGCCGGCATCGGCGGCGCCTTTGGCCATTGTTATGGAGGCACCCATGTCGAGACACGTGTCTATGGCGTTGAAGGGTGAAAGCCAACCCAGAGTGTAGCAGCCTATGTCGCCGAACACCTTCGGGCTCTCGTAGCCCTTGAGCGTGTCGATGAGAGCATGATATACATCACGGTGGCCGCAGCCCTGGCAGAGTGCCGGCGGACGCGGAGCCACAATCTGAGGCACAACGGCAGGCTCTTCTCGGTGCAGCAGAGTCATGTTGGGACGCAGCTTGAGCAGACCTTTGCGAACATCGTCAGGCGTCAGCTCACCCGTACGCGGCAGAATGCCGTCGAGCTTGCCGTAAACGTCGCGGCGAAGATCGAGGGCGCCGCGCACCATCTCCTCAATCACCGGCATGCCTTCTTCTATTATCAGAAGCTCCTTGCACTCGTCGCTCAGGCGGCGCACCAGATTTACCGGCAGCGGATACTGCGAGATTTTCAGCGTCGGGAAGGGGATGCCCTCGGGGAATACCTCTTTAAAATAGTTATATGCCAGACCTGATACTATTACGCCGAGGCTGTGGTCCGGAGCGTCGGTATAGCTGTTGAACGGCGATTTCTCGGCAGCCTCTTCCAGGCGTGCATATATCTTTATCAGCTCTTTATAGCGCTTGCGGCTGTTTACGGGCATCAGCACCCACTGGTTGGCGTCGCCCGGATAATGCAGCTTGTTTTCGGGTTGCGGTTCGGTGGCTACTTCCACCACGCCGCGCGAGTGGCTCAGGCGTGTTACCAGGCGGAAAAGCACCGGCACACCGAATTCTTCGCTGAGGCGGAAACCATATCCTGCCATATCGTAAGCTTCCTGCTGATCGCTGGGTTCCAGACAGGGCAGCAGGGCAAACTTGGCGTAGAAGCGCGAATCCTGTTCATTCTGCGATGAGTGCATCGAGGGGTCGTCGGCGCCTACCACCAGCAGACCGCCGTTGGCGCCCGTCATGGCTGAGTTGACGAAGGGGTCGGCGGCCACGTTCAGACCAACGTGTTTCATGCTCACAGTGGCGCGTTTGCCGCAGAACGACATGCCCATGGCTTCTTCCATGGCCGTTTTTTCGTTCGACGACCAGTGAGAGTGGAGTTTGCGTTCGCGTGCTATGGGCGATTGCTGCACATATTCCAGAATTTCGGTGGAAGGGGTGCCGGGATAGGCGTATGCGCCTGAAAGACCCGCATCAATGGCCCCCTGGGCAAAGGCTTCATCGCCTAACAAAAGGCGTTTGGTTGTCATTTCCTATATTAGATTTTAAAGGTTAGTTATCTGTGGTTTGTTTCTTGCTGCAAATTTACGAAATTTATGGCATACGTGCAATAGCTTATGCTCTATAGCATGGCCGAAACAAAAAAATTACAGAAAAAATGCGAAATATTTGGTGGATTCAAAAAAAGGTATTAACTTTGCCCCCGTTTTATGGCTCCTCTTAAAAAAGCGAGGGAAGTGATGCGCCCTGGCGATATGAGAAACGGGATGGCTGCCATAGAGCTGAAAATGTAAACAGAGTAGTACAACACAAACGCCATGTCAAAAATTTGTCAATTGACCGGTAGGAAGGCTACAGTGGGCAACAACGTTTCCCACTCAAAGCGTCGCACCAAGCGCAAATTCAAAGTAAATATTCACACCAAGAAATTCTACTGGCCCGAGCAGAATATGTGGATAGAGCTGCGTGTAAGCGCCGCCGCCCTCCGCACAATCAACAAGATTGGTCTTAACGCCGCCCTGAAAAAAGCCGAGAAAGAAGGAAACCTCGACTACAAGGACGTAAAGATAATCTCCTTATAAATTCACCCGCAAAATCCTGAAAAGAAATGGCAAAGAAAGCTAAAGGCAACCGGGTGCAGGTTATCCTCGAATGTACCGAGCAGAAAGGTAGCGGCGTTCCCGGTATGAGCCGTTACATCACAACTAAAAACCGCAAAAACACCACAGAGCGTCTGGAGCTGAAGAAGTACAACCCCTACCTCAAGCGCTACACCGTTCACAAGGAAATTAAATAAGCACCCTAAGAAATGGCAAAAAAAACCGTCGCGTCTCTTCAGAAAGGTGAAGGCCGCACTTTCAGCAAAGTTATCAAGATGGAACGTTCGCCCAAAACAGGTGCTTACGTTTTCAAAGAGGAAATGGTGCCCAACGACGCTGTTAAAGAAGCGCTCAAATAAGCATTTTTTACAATCACATACAGGCGAGGTTGATAAGCTTAAAGGGCTTATCAACCTCGTGTTTTTATACCTCTGCCCCAAACCGGCGCAAAATATATAGCCCCTGTTGGCCGTTATTCATAATGTATAACCATATATCCGCTTCAGGGGAATTCTCCTTTGGCGCATTACGTTGCGTAATGAACAAGCCGAATGCCTTTGTTGAGTAAAAACACTAACACTAATCATAACACCCTAAATAAGACCTCAGATAAGACTATGACAGCCTTAATATCGCGTCGCATAAGGTCAGCATTGATTCTCATGCTGATGTTTCTGCCTCTGTTGGGCAGTGCGGCTCCCGTGCAGTGGTCGGTGAAAGTTACAGGTCAGAACACCGAGAATCCGGCCGTTGTCATCACAGCCCAGGTTGCGTCGGGCTATCACCTCTATGCACCCTCAAACCCTCAGCCCGGTGGCGTGCCCATTACCTTCAGGTTCGACAACCTGAAAGGAGCCAAACTGGTCGGTGCCCCGGTGGCTAATAAAAAGTACACAAAAGCCTACAACGACATATTCGAGCAGGACGAACACTATTTCTCCGGCTCGGTGAGCTTTACCCAGAAGCTGAAACCTACGGCCGAAAAAATTTCAGTCGACGTTGAGGTCAACGGGCAGGTTTGCAACGATGGCGGCTGCTTCCCTGTGCATCATGCGGCCAAACTGACGGCCACTGCCAAGATGGCTGCCAAGGATGATGCTAAAGAGGCTGCTGAAGAGGAAAAGACCGAGGCTCTGACAGATATGGTCGATTCGCTTCATGCCGATGAGACGTTGCTGCCTGAGGCTGACAATTCAAATGTGTCGGCTATGCAGACCTCATACTGGCAGAATGTGGAGAGTGAGTTCAAGCAGTTCGGCGAAGACGGCGCCACTCAGGGCCGCAGTTTGCTCTACATCTTCATTGCCGGCTTCCTCGGCGGACTGGTGGCACTCGTTACGCCATGTGTCTGGCCCATGATTCCCATGACTGTCAGCTTCTTCCTGAAAAAGAAAAACGGTGGCAAGAAACGCGCTGTCGGTCAGGCCGCTCTCTATGGCACCGGCATCGTGGTGATTTATGTGGGGCTCGGACTGATTATCACTGCTATTTTCGGGGCCTCGGCTCTGAACAATCTGGCCACGAGTGCCATCTTCAACATCATCTTCTTCGCTCTGTTGGTGCTGTTTGCCATCTCCTTTATGGGCGGCTTCGAGCTGACATTGCCGGCCTCCTGGACTAACAAGATGGATGCAAAGGTTGATTCCACCACCGGCTATCTGTCGCTCTTCTTCATGGCCTTTACCCTGGTGTTGGTATCGTTCAGCTGCACAGGTCCCATCATCGGCACGCTGCTTGTGGAGGCTGCCGCAACAAGCAACTTCCTCTCGCCGGCAGTGGGCATGTTTGGCTTCTCGCTGGCGTTGGCATTACCCTTCACCCTGTTTGCCCTCTTCCCCTCGGTTCTGAAGTCGATGCCCAAGAGCGGCGGTTGGCTCAATACCGTCAAAGTCGTTCTCGGCTTCCTTGAGCTGGCTCTGGCCCTTAAGTTCCTGTCGGTTGCCGATTTGGCATACGGATGGCGAATCCTTGACCGCGAGGTGTTCCTGGCCCTCTGGATTGTTATTTTCGGTCTGCTTGGTGTCTATCTGCTTGGAAAGCTCACCTTCCCGCACGACAGCAAAGTGGAACGCATCGGCATTCCCCGATTCATGCTTGCCTGCATCTCCCTGGCTTTTGCCGTTTACATGATTCCCGGTCTATGGGGCGCTCCTCTCAAGAGCATAAGTGCCTTCGCTCCGCCGGCTCATACGCAGGATTTCTCGCTCTACGAAGGCGATGTCCATGCCAAAACTGATAATTTCGACGAGGCTCTGACAATGGCGCGTGAGCAGAACAAACCGGTGCTGATTGACTTTTCCGGACACGGTTGTGTAAACTGCCGCAAAATGGAGGCGTCTGTATGGACTGACCCGCGCGTGAAATCGGTTATTGACCAAGACTTCATTCTCGTTACCCTGATGGTGGATGAAAAACAGGCTCTGCCGGAGCCGATGACGGTTACTGAGTCAGATGGTCAGAAACGCACCCTCCGCACCGTAGGCGACAAATGGAGTTACCTGCAGCGCACAAAATTCGGTGCCAACGCTCAGCCTTATTATGTGATACTCGATCCTCAGGGTCATCCCCTTGAGGCTCCCTACGGATTCAATGAGTCGGCCTCCGACTTCCTCGACTTCCTGCAGCGTGGCCTCGACAACTTCGACAAGGTTAAGAAATAACTGCTGCCATCGGCATCTAATTGCCGCATAGATAAGTAGTTGCATAATCAAGAAACACCTGCGGAAATGCCCTTCCGCAGGTGTTTCTTCTCTAATTGACCCTATGTTATTACCTCTTTGGCGCCGCTTTTGTCCCTTTTTGCGCAAAGAGCGATTTCTGCGGTACTCAAATTTTATAAATATTTTTTCGTCATCCCCAACCCCCTATCAATAAAAGTCTTCGGTGATTTATCTACATCCGTAAGTGCCTAAAATGGGCCTCGGGCATTTTGATGAACCGCCTTTTTTGACTACCTTTGCATTCACCAAGCCAAAGAAAGTGGAAGATATAATACTTCATATCCGTTATTTACTGCGTCAGCACTCGTGCGTGATAATGCCCCGGTTGGGAGCCCTTATCGCCACTGAGCGCCATGCGTGCATAAACGAAGAATGGGGTAGGATAGAGGCTCCCACACGCGAGGTCTGCTTCAATGGCGCCATAGTAAACAACGACGGTCTGCTGGCCACCAGCATAGCACGCCGCCTGTGTATCAGCTATGAAGAAGCCTGCGCCCTGATGGACAAGGGCATTGACCGCATGAAACAACACCTTGAGGCTGATGGCGAGGTATCGCTCGGGCGTATAGGCACGTTACGGCGCAGCGACGACGGTCGGTTAATCTTCGACCCGGCACTCACTGCCCAGCAACAGAGCGACGCCATGGGTTTACGTACGGTTGCAATACCGGGTCATGAGAGTGATAAGGCAGAAGCCCAAGCGGCACCTGTGGCAGATAAACGCTATTATCATCTGCGCATAAGCAAATATGCCACGCGCGTAGCCGCCGGCATCATCTTGCCTTTGGTAACGGCCTTCGGCATATTGATATGGACCCTGTCGCTGAACGGTAACGGCACCATGACCACCGGCATAGACTACGCGTCTGTGCTTCCCATGCCTTCCGCCAAGGCTCCTGCTGCCAAAGAGGCGACAGCGACCAAGGCTGTGAGCAATGCTCAGGAAGGCGTACTCGTTGTAGCAGTGTTTAATGTTGAGAGCCAGGCACAGATGTTCCTGAACCAGCATGCCGACTCTCAGTATAGACTCAGCATCTCACCTTACGGCAAAACCTATCGTGTAACCACACAACCCACGGGCCGTGAGAATTTGCTGAAACTGCTTCACACCACCGATTTCATTGTGGAGTATCCCGGAGCATGGATCTGGATGCTCAATAAATGATAAATGCTAATAAGCTGATACTCAGCGAGTTAGCGGTTGAGATAAAAATTTTTAAAAAATTTTTGGTCAAAACACTTGCGGGAATAAAAAATTAGTTGTAACTTTGCACTCGCAAACGAGAAAGAACAATGACATTCTGAATCGCGAAAGCGAAAATGCGAAAATAGCTCAGTTGGTAGAGCACGACCTTGCCATGGTCGGGGTCGCGGGTTCGAGTCCCGTTTTTCGCTCCATGATTCTCTTTATCGGCTCTCATGGCATGCCGGTAGTTGAAAGATGAATCTTAATTCGCGAAAATAGCTCAGTTGGTAGAGCACGACCTTGCCATGGTCGGGGTCGCGGGTTCGAGTCCCGTTTTTCGCTCTTTTTTTGTCCAGGTGGCGGAATGGTAGACGCGCTACTTTGAGGGGGTAGTGGGATGATATCCCGTGTGAGTTCGACTCTCATTCTGGACACTCAATTTACCCGGTCAGGGTCTCCTGATCGGGTTTTTTGTTTTTATCAGGTCTCATAGACTTGAAACTGTGATAAGTAACTGTTGGTTCCGGTCAATGTGTCGGTCAAGGTGCCGGATGATGTGTCTGTAAACGGCATCGATAGGGAGCAGTAAAGCTTGAACTATAATCTTTGAGCCTATTGGCGTTATCATTAGCTCATTCTTGCCTGTAAGCTCTTTCCCGACGGAGTAAAAAGTCTCACAGCAACCGGTTCAAGATTTCCTTGCAGTTACTTCAGATATTTGTTCTACAACCTCTTCTTCACAAACAACAACATCATCATGAAACATTTACAAGCAAAAAGCATCCTTATTGCGTTAATATGCATCTTGGGTGTAGGCTCGGCGGTTTCTGCAGCCCGTCCGGCCAAGAAAAGAGCTAAAGCCAAAGCCACCTCTACGGTGTCCGTCCCTTATTTCATTTCTGAGATTGGCGGCGTAAAGGGATATTATCTGGCTGCATACGGCAGAAGCTTCGACAATTTGAAATACGGCATTCTCGACAGCTTGGGTAATTTAATCACACCCAAGTTCAGCGAATCTCTCACCCTCGGCAAATCCACCAAGGGTTACTTCCTCATTGTGCCTCAGCAGCAAAGCAGCAAATGGGTGAACTTCGACGGTTCCCTTATTCGCAACTTCCCCAACACGCAGACAACTCCCATTGGCGAGGACCTGATTTTCTTCCAGGTAGGAACAGAATATTCCAAAAGCGGCCTTATGGACGTCAACGGCAAGGTGCTTATTCCCAATACTGAGGGAATCTCGTTCAACCAGGCTGCCGGCGAGAATGTGATTGCTTACAAAAACGGCACAATGTGCGGCATTGTCAACCGCAAGGGCGAGACAGTTGTGGACTTCATCTATGACTGCATCGGAACTCCGACCAATGGCTGGATAGCAGCCGTGAAAAACGGCAAAGCCGGATATATCGACATGAAAGGCAAAGTCATGGTACCCTTCATCTACGATTATGACGAATATTGGGGCGAAGATGGTGCAGACCCGTTGCCTATGTATGCTGTTAACGGCGTTGGCATAGTCTGCAAGGATGGTAAATGGGGCGCTGTGGATGCAAACGGCAAAACGGTGATTCCTTTTGCATATAGCAATGCCGCCATTGGCAGCAAGGGTACAATTGCAATGTACGACGGCATAAATGACATGAGGGAGTATTACTTCGACAGCACCGGCCGACTCAAGGGCAAACTTCAGCAGAAAGGCTATACTTACGGCGATGTCGACGACTTGCATCCCTACATGAGCCCGACGACTGATAAATGTGGTTACGTCAATAGTGAAGGTCGTTTGGTGATTCCCGCCATCTACACCAGAGTCTCGGAGTTTAACGGACCGACAGCGCTTGTTAAAAAGGGCGGTGTGTGGATGTTAATCAACCGTCAGGGACAGGTGGTGAAACGCAATGTGGCCCGCTACAATATCACAGAACTGGTAGGCTGAGAAGTTATCAACTGAAATGAATAAAGACGGCTCCGCAATGAGGTTAGTGACTTATTTGCAGAGCCGAAATTTTTTTGAAGCACCATGAAAATCAGATTAGCCACACCTGATGACCTGCAATTTACCGATGAGGTATTTGCAGCGGCTCGTGAGCGGATGCGAGCCGAGGGAAATACGCAGCAGTGGGTCAACGGTTATCCGTCCCATGAGGTAATACTGCGCGATATCAGTCGTGGCGAAGGGTACATAATTGAGGCTCAGGGATGCGTTTCAGGCTATTTCTGTCTGCAACATGTCCTGGAGCCCACTTACGCTCAGATACGCGGAGAATGGCCCTCTGAAGGCCCCTATCTCACCATTCACCGCGCTGCCGCTCGCATTGCCGGCTTACATATCTTTCCTGCAATTATCAGCTTCGCTTCCCGCTATGGACTTACGCTAAGGGCCGATACGCACGCGCAAAACAAGACAATGCAAAGGCTGCTGCTCAGGCATGGTTTTAGATATTGCGGCGAGATAACCCTAAGCGACGGCTCGCCGCGACTGGCTTATCAGCTTGATGAATGAGGTGGAATATTAGTCCGGCAACTGTCTGAGGCGTGGCGAAAAATTTGTACCTTTGCAGAAAGTTTCTTCTATCATGAATACTCCGTTTGATTTTGATGAGATAGTGAACCGGCGCGGCACCGGTAGCGTGAAATGGGACCGTTGTGATGATGCTTCCATGCTGCCTATGTGGGTGGCTGATATGGATTTCAAAACAGCTCCCGCCATTATTGAGGCTGTGAAAAGGCGTGCCGCCGAGGGCGTCTATGGCTATGTGCATGTTCCCGACAGTTATTATGAGGCCGTGATAAACTGGTTTGAAAAGCGCCACGGATGGTCTATTGCCTCCCCCGAAGATATAACATATATTCCCGGCATCGTGCCGGCTCTGGGCATTTTGGTAAATGCTCTCACCAACCCCGGCGATGGCGTTATCTTTCAAACTCCGGCTTACAACTGTTTCTTCTCAATGGTAGAGAACAACGGCCGCAAAATGGCTCTCAACCCGCTTTTGCGCCGTGAAACGGAGACAGGTTATTATTTTGAAATTGACTTTGACGGCCTGGAGAGATTGGCCGCAAAGCCCGAGAACCGTGTTTTGCTGCTTTGTAATCCTCATAATCCAACGGGCAGGGTATGGACCCGTGAGGAGTTGCAGCGGGTCAGCGAGATAAGCAAACGCCACGGCGTTATTGTGGTCAGTGATGAGATTCACTGCGAAATAGTTCATCCGGGCTTCTCCTATACGCCTTTTGCCACCGTTGACGCCGACTGTGTTACATGCTGCTCACCCACTAAAGGGTTCAACATAGCCGGACTGTTAGTGTCGAACATCATCACTCACCGGGCTGACCTGCGGAGCAAGATACAACAACGCATACAGACCATGGAGGCCAACCTGATGAATCCTTTCGGCATAGTGGCTTTGCAGGCTGCATACAACGAGGGAGGCGAGTGGTTAGACGCCTTAAATGAGTATCTTTACAACAATTACCTCACCCTGCGCAGAGAGCTTGGCACCCGCCTGCCGCAACTGAATCTTTCCAACAGCCAGTCAACCTATCTGGCCTGGGCAGATATCTCATCACTGGATCTTACAGCCGATGAAGTAGAGCAGCGCTGCAAAGAACGCGGCCATGTATGGATCAATTCCGGCCGCATGTACGGCGACCCCTCCTTCATCCGCATCAACTACGCCTGTCCCCTCTCCCTCCTCCTCGACGGCCTTTCCCGCATCTTCCGCTCTCTATCATAGACACTTTTCTATACTGAGAGGGAGGACTTTTCTATCTCTTAGGAGCGCTGTAGAGCGTCTGCGGAGACTGTTATCCGGTATGTTTAGCGTATCCGTCCGAAAAAAGCCGA
>FR897844.1:45325-51808 GCA_000437495.1 Prevotella sp. CAG:485 | reverse complement strand
CTGAAAAATCAAATAATAGAACCTCCCTAAAATAGCTAAATTAGCTAAAACCCGTTATCCAATGAGAAACCTCTTCCTGCTAATGCTTGTGTTTGCGGCGGCGGCCTTTGCCAAAAGCCCCAAGGCGCCGCGCACGGTGATGGCCGACTCGCTGACCCATCTGCCCCTGCCGTACGCCTCGGTGTACGACAACGCCGGCATACCCGCCGGAATGACCGACAGCCGTGGCCGACTGCCTCGCCTCCCTGTGGAGGCATATCCCATAAAGGTGCGCTATGTGGGCTTCCGGGAGATGGTGATTCCCGAGGTGTGCGGCGACACCGTGTTTATGGTGGAAAACGTGGAGGAGCTGCCCGAGGTGGTGGTGCTCAAAGACCGTAACCGCGTGCTGCATATCTTAGCGTATGTGCGCGAGAAATCGACCCTTACCACCTATCGCGACACGGTGGTGCTCTTTCGCGAGAAGATGGTGGACTATATGCTTCCCACCACCGAACGGACGCACTTCAAGGGCTGGAGCATGCCCAGGGTGTTGGGCTGCCGGTCGTATTACCGCTTTACCGACCGCAACGGCACCGACAGCGTCAGCGATGCCTGCCGCCACCATTTCTCCTGGTCCGACTGGCTGGACCTCCCTCCCGTGGTGAGTCTGCCGGCGGCGCTCACAGCGGATACATGTGCCACAGACACCCTGAAGGGCCGTTACAGTCCTGCGTTGGTGTGGAACCGCCACGGCGACGAGGTGGCCGTGAACGTAAACGTGCTCGCCGACCCCGGACAGCGCAGCTGGGTGCCCGACATGGACCATTTCTTCCACAATGGCGTGGAGTTTGAGCGCTTTCGCGTGAATTACGCCTACTCAGGGGTCAACACCGATTCCCTCTCGCCGCTCTTCCTGAGCCATTATGCCTGCAATATCGAGTCGCGCGGGCGCGGCCACGCCATGTTCCGCTTCAACCGCCTCGACGAACCCTATTACGTCACCACCGACGCCGATGTCTATATCGTGGACAAGGAGTACATCACCGTGGGAGAGGCACGCCGCTGGGAGAAGCGGAAGTTCGACCCCGAGAGGACAATGATTTGCGAGCCGCCCGAGGCGCCGGCACTCGCTGAGGAGGATTTGGCGTTGGTGGAGCGTGTGGGTCGCGTGAACAAGGATTATGCGCGCCAGCATTACACCCCCGATGCGCGCCTGGCCGGCAAGAACCTCGACGCCGGTCGCCGCAACTTCAGGATTGGCCGCCGCGCACTGATGATGCTCAAGCAGGTTACCGGCATCTCTTCCATAAAACATAGGCGGAAGATGAAAAAAGACTGGCAAGACTTCAAACAATACCGCATGAACCGGCCTTTTCAGCCCTGAAAGGGGCGAAAAAGGTGAAAATGGGGCGGCAGATTTGGAGAATAGCAAAAAATGTATTACCTTTGCAGTCGCATACGGCATTCGGCACGAGTTTGCCGGGGAAGCTGTTATCCGAAATCCGCAAACGGCTGCCACGGGCCACAAGGGGGGGCGTTATAGGTCTCACAAGGGTCTGAAAGGGCCTCGCAAGGGGCTTTTAGTGGAGCAGAGCCGCTGCCGGGCAGGAAGGCCGGCCGGGCAGGGACGGTAGGAGCGAGGGCGAATACCAGAGTGGCCAAATGGGGCAGACTGTAAATCTGCTGGTTTATACCTTCGGTGGTTCGAATCCATCTTCGCCCACAGAGAAAAGCTGCTGTAGAGCCAGGGCCTTGTGTCCTTGGCTCTCAGTGTAATTTAAGCAGGGGCAAACAGGCTCGGCAAGCTTAGCTGAGGCTTTTAAGGCTTTTAAGGAGCTTAGGGAGCGTGCAGAGTGGCCGTCGGTCGGGGCTCGCGGCTAAAGCCTGCGCCGGCACCAAAATTGTAGCAAGCTGCAGGCGGCAAGGGCTTTGGCTACCCGGCTAAAACAGCTAAATTAGCTAAAAAGCTACCCGGCTAAAACGGCTAAAACAGCTACCACCCTTCAGCTAAAGCCTCCCGCGCCCCGCAAGAAAATGATTACTATGATACAGGCATCAGACATATACTCTTTTGTAGAAGGTCAGCTCACTGACACTCCATATTTCCTTGTGGCAGTGGATCAGCCGGAGGCCGACAGCTTCGCCGTGGCAATAGACTCGGCAGCTCCGGCCGATATCGACTTCTGCGCAGAACTCAGTCGCGAAATCCGCGACCACTTCGGCGCCGACCTCGACGACTACAACCTCGAAGTGGGTTCGGCAGGTCTCACAGCCCCCTTCCGCGTGCGCGGTCAGTACATCAAGAATCTGGGCAAGGAGATTGAGGTGCTCACCAACGCAGGCCGTAAGCTGCGCGGCCCCCTCAGCGCCGTCGACGCCGACACGTTTACCGTAGACGTGACCGAGAAACGTAAAGAGGAAGGCGCCAAAAGGCCCGTGGAAATCACCGAGCAGGTAACCGTGCCTTTCGCCGACGTCAAGTATGCCAAACTAATTTTGAAATTCTAAAGCCACACAGACACAGATATGGCAAAGAAAACAGAAACCGTGGACATGGCGAGCCGCTTCGCCGAGTTTAAGGAACTGAAAAATATTGACAAAGCCACCATGATCAGCGTGTTGGAGGAATCGTTCCGCAACGTGCTGGCCAAGATGTTCGGTTCAGACGAGAACTTCGACGTAATCATGAACCCGGACCGCGGCGACTGCGAAATCTACCAGAATCTGACGGTGGTGTCCGACGGCGAGGTGGAGAACCCCTCCACGCAGATAGGCATCACCGAAGCCCGCACCATCGACGACGAATGTGAACTGGGCGAGGATGTGGCCAAACCCATCGTCTTTGCCGACTTCGGCCGCCGCGCCATCCTCAACCTACGCCAGACGCTCCAGTCGAAGATTCTCGAGCTGCAGAAAGATGCCGTCTACTCCAAGTTCAAGGAACAGGAGGGCGAGATAATCCTGGGCGAGGTGCGCCAGATATGGAAACGCGAGATGCTGCTGCTCGACGACGACCAGAACGAGCTGCTGATGCCCAAAGAGGAACAGATTCCCGGCGACTTCTTCCATAAAGGCGATATGGTGCGCGCCATCGTCAAGACGGTGGACAACCCCAATAACAACCCCAAGGTGATAGTGAGCCGCACCGATTCGCGCTTCCTCACCCGGTTGTTTGAGCATGAGGTGCCCGAGGTGCACGACGGCCTTATTACCATAAAGCGCGTGGCCCGCATCCCCGGCAAACGCGCCAAGATAGCCGTGGAGAGCTACGATGACCGCATCGACCCCGTAGGCGCCTGCGTGGGCGTGAAGGGAAGCCGCATTCACGGCATCGTGCGCGAGCTGCGCAACGAAAACATCGACGTGATAAACTACACCGCCAACACGCCGTTGTTTATACAGCGTGCCCTGAGTCCGGCCAAGATAAGCTCTATACGCGTCAACGAGGAGGAGAAGAAGGCCGAGGTATTCCTCAACCCCGACGAGGTGTCGCTGGCTATCGGCAAAGAGGGCCTCAACATACGTCTGGCCTCCATGCTCACCGGCTATACCATCGACGTTTACCGCGACATTGAGGGCGAGGAAGACATCTACCTCGATGAGTTCAGCGACGAGATTGAACAGTGGATAATCGACGCCCTGAAGAACATAGGCCTCGGCACGGCCAAATCAGTGCTCAACGCAAGCGCGGAGACGCTGGCTCAGGCAGACCTCGAAGACGAGACGCTGCAGAACGTCAAGGCAGTGCTGAAAGCAGAGTTTGAAAACGACTGATAACAGGAAAAAAGAAACACAGCATAACGACTGAGACAGTAGCCACGCTCCGGTTTACGAATTTAACACACGAGTATGCCCAAACTTAGCAAAATAGCAAACATCACTAACATGGGAGTTTCGACCATAGCCGAACTCCTTGCCAAACAAGGCATTACGGTAGAAGCCAAGCCTAATACGCGCATCGACAACGACGCGCTTGAGGTGTTGGCTCAGCAGATACGCGATGCCGGGAAGCGCCAGAAGCTTCAGGAGCTGTTAGAGACTCCGAAGCGGGCAGAGGCCGGCGCTCAACCCGCCGCGGAGGTGCAGAACCCGAAACCGACAGCAACGGTGGTTACCGAAACCGAAAAACCGGCGCCCGTGAAAGGGCCCAAGGTGATAGGCAAGATAAATCTCGACAGCCTCGGCAACGTGGTGAACAACGAGGAGCCGAAACCCGAACCCAAACCCGAGCCGAAACCGGAACCTAAGGCAGAGCCAAAAGAGGCACCCAAGCCCGAGCCTAAAGAGGAACCAAAGCCTGAGCCTAAGCCTGCACCCAAAGCAGAGCCTAAGCCTGAGCCTAAAGCTGAGCCTGAGCCTAAAGCTGAGCCAAAACCCGCTCCCAAGCCCGAGCCGAAACCTGAGCCCAAGCCGGAGCCCAAAGCTGAGCAGCCCAAAGCTGCGCAGAAACCGGAGCCTAAAAAAGAGGAGCCTAAACCCGCGCTTTCCCAAAATTCCCAAAGCTCCCAAAACTCCCAAAACTCCCATACTGCGCAGAAGCCTGCGCCCACACCCTCTCAACCCTCACAGCCCGCGCCCAAACCTGAAATGAAAGAAAGCAAACCGGAAACCCCGGCGCCTATACGCAACTATGTGGAGGCGCGCGAGGCTCACGATACGGAAGTATTCCGTCCCGCCACCACAGTGGAGAAACCCGAAGTGAAAGTGGTGGGCAAGATAGACCTTACCGCCTTTAAAGAGGCTCCCCGTGGCAAGAAAAAGAATGCCAAGAAGGGAGCCAACAGCGCCAACGGTGCCAACGGGCAGGCAGGCCGCCGCAAACGCATCGGCCAAAAGGTAGACATTGAGCAGGCCGTGAAACAGCCCGGCTTCGGCGCCGACGCCGCCAAGAAAAAGAGCGGCGACCGCAACAACAACGGCCGCGACGGCGACCGCCCGCGCAACCCGCGCAACGAACGCGGCGGCGGAGGCCGTGGCAACCAGCGCGGACAGGCTCGCAGCCAGAAGCCCGAAGTAAGCGCCGAAGATGTGCAGAAACAGGTGCGCGAAACCCTGGCGCGTCTTACCAACAAGACCACCAAGCGCAGCGTGAAATACCGCCACGAGAAGCGCGAGCAGATGCACGAACGCGACCGCGCCGAGGCCCTGCGCCAGCAGTCGGAAGCCAAAGTGCTGAAACTCACCGAGTTCGTTACGGCCAACGACCTGGCTCAGATGATGGACATCCCCGTGAACTCCGTCATCGCAACCTGCATGAACCTGGGCATCATGGTGAGCATCAACCAGCGCCTCGACGCCGAAGCCATCAACATTGTGGCCGAGGAGTTCGGCTTCACCACCGAATACGTCAGCGCCGACGTGAGCGAAGCCATCGCCACCGAAGAAGACAAACCCGAAGACCTGGTGCCCCGTCCGCCCATCGTTACCGTCATGGGTCACGTAGACCACGGCAAGACGTCGCTGCTCGACTACATCCGCCAGGCCAACGTCATAGCCGGTGAGGCCGGAGGCATCACACAGCACATAGGCGCTTACAGCGTCAAGCTCGAAGACGACCGCCACATCACCTTCCTCGACACCCCGGGCCACGAGGCCTTCACCGCCATGCGTGCCCGCGGCGCTAAGGTTACCGACCTGGCTATCATCATAGTAGCGGCCGACGACGCCGTCATGCCACAGACCGTGGAGGCCATCAACCATGCCTCCGCTGCCGGAGTGCCCATAGTCTTTGCAATCAACAAAATCGACAAGCCCCACGCCAATCCCGAAAAGATTAAAGAGGAGCTGTCGCAGATGAACTATCTGGTGGAAGACTGGGGCGGCAAGTATCAGAGCCAGGATATCTCGGCCAAGAAAGGCATCGGCGTAGACCAGCTCATGGAGAAGGTGCTTCTGGAAGCCGAGATGCTCGACCTCAAAGCCAACCCCAACCGCAACGCCGTAGGCTCAATCATTGAATCGAGCCTCGACAAAGGCCGCGGCTATGTGGCCACCGTGCTTGTGCAGAACGGCACGCTGAAGGTGGGCGACGTGGTATTGGCCGGCACGCATTACGGCAAGATTCGCGCCATGTTCAACGAGCGCAACCAGCGCGTGAAAGAGGCCGGACCCTCAACGCCTGTATTGGTGCTCGGTCTGAACGGCGCTCCCACCGCCGGCGACACCTTCAACGTGATGGACACCGAGCAGGAAGCCCGCGAAATTGCCTCGCGCCGCGAACAGCTGCAGCGCGAACAGCAGCAGCGCACCAAGAAGCTCCCCGGCCTCGACGACATCTACAACCAGATGACCAAGGGCGATTTCCACGAGCTCAATCTGGTGGTGAAAGGCGACGTGGACGGCTCGGTAGAGGCCCTCAGCGACTCGCTCATCAAGCTCTCCACCCCCGAGGTGCGCGTCAACGTGCTGCATAAGGGTGTGGGCGCCATCTCCGAAAGCGACGTTACGCTGGCTGCCGCCTCCGGTGCCATCATCATCGGCTTCCAGGTGCGTCCCGGCGGC
>FR897844.1:39787-45307 GCA_000437495.1 Prevotella sp. CAG:485 | reverse complement strand
CCCGGCGGCGCTGCTCGCCGCGAGGCCGAGAAAGACGGCGTGGAGATTCGTCTCTACTCCGTCATCTACAAAGCCATTGAAGAGGTGCGCGACGCCATGGAAGGCATGCTCTCGCCCGAAATCAAAGAGGAAATCACCGGCACCGCCGAAGTGCTCCAGACATACCACATCTCGAAGGTGGGCACCATTGCCGGATGTATGGTGCGCGAAGGCCGCATAAAACGTGGCAGCAAAGTGCGTCTTATCCGCGACGGCATTGTGGTCTACACCGGCGACCTGGCAAGCCTCAAGCGCTTCAAAGACGACGTCAAGGATGTGGTGGCCGGTTACGAGTGCGGTCTCAGCATTGCCGGTTACAACGACGTGCGCGTGGGCGATATGGTGGAAGGCTTCGAAGAGGTGGAAGTCAAAAAGACCCTCTCGGCAGCTAACACACCCTCGTAAAGCGTCATGAAAAAGTCCGGCTCCGTGCCGGAAGAAGAAAATACAGCCAACGGAGTGATTGCCATAGTCAACATCGGCAGCAACCTGGGCAACAGGCGTTTGAACCTGGCCCGCGCAGTGGGCGCCCTGGTGAATCGCTTCGGCCCGAATTATCAGATAAGCCACGTGGTGGAAAGTCCGCCATGGGGCTTTTCGTCTGATAACGCCTTTCTCAACGTGTGTATGCTTTTTGACACCGACCTTGACGGCGAAGAACTGCTGACAGAGCTGCAGAGCATAGAGCGCGGCATCTCACCGGCGTCGCACCGACAGGCCGACGGCTCGTATGCCGACCGCGTCATAGACATAGATTTGGTGGATTTTGGCCGGCAGGTGGTGAGCACCCCGCGCCTGAGCCTGCCGCATCCGCGCATGGCTCAGCGACGCTTTTTCCTGGAGCCCCTTGCCGAGATAGCCCCCGGCTACACGCACCCCCTCACCGGGCTCACCCCCGCCGAGATGCTGGCAGCGTTGCCCCTAAAATAGCTAAATTAGCTAAATTAGCTAAAACCCGGCCGCCAAAGCCCTCACCCGAGCCGGAAAGTGCGCCTGTGCTGCGCGGTAACACCAAGCTGCCGCAGAGCCTCATAATGCTCCTTGGTGGGGTAGCCCTTGTGGCGCGCAAAGCCGTAGCCCGGCAGCTCCGCGTCGAGGGCAGTCATAAAAGCGTCGCGGTGCGTCTTGGCCAGGATAGAGGCCGCCGCAATATTGGCAAACCGCGCGTCGCCGCCCACCACCGTGGTGAAAGGAATGCCGCAGTCGTGCCAGCGGTTGCCGTCCACCGCCAGCCGGCAGGGCCGTTCACGCAGACCCTCCACCGCACGACGCATAGCCAACAGACTCGCCTGCAGAATATTCAGCTCGTCGATTTCCTGCGCCGACGCCCATGCCACACACCACACAGCCTGCTGCTCAATGCGCTGCCGCAGCTCCTCGCGCCGTTTCGCCGACAGCTTCTTACTGTCGTTGAGGCCGGAGATGTCGAACTCAGGAGGCAGAATCACCGCCGCCGCCACCACAGGACCCGCCAGACAGCCACGGCCCGCCTCATCCAGACCCGCTTCCAGGGCCTCACCGCTAACACACCTTTGCAGTAACTCAGTATTCATAATTAATCTCTTTGCCACAAAATTAGCGAATAATCCTCAAACCGCGCCCCTTCACCCCCTCCGTTTCCCAAAAAAATTGTACCTTTGCAAACAACGGCTTATAACCGAGACTGAATGGCTAAAATCATTGTTCATTAAACCCACCGAATTCGAGGGGTTTAGGATGGAAGTTTTGGATACCGGGGTCGTAGGGAGGCCGTTACGATTATGAGTGAAACCGCACCACAGGAAGCAAAGGTAGCAACGGGGAATGTCCGCCACAGAGGGCGCCGCAAAATCACGGTGCTGATACCGGCGTATAACGAGGCCGCCAATCTGGAGCTGCTCATCGGCGAGCTGCACCGTTTGCGCGACGTGCTCATGGCGTCCGGGCAAACGGCTTATGCCTACAACTGGGAGTTTCTGGTGGTGGACGACGGCAGCTCCGACAATACCCCCGAGGTGCTGAGGCGTCTCCGCGCTGAAGACAACAGTCTGCATTACTTGCGGCTGTCGCGCAACTTCGGCAAGGAGAATGCGCTGATGGCCGGGTTCGACTATGCCGATGGCGACTGCGTGCTGGTCATGGACGCCGACCTGCAGCATCCGGTGGATGTGGTGCCGCAGATGCTGCGCTGCTGGGAAGAGGGCTACGACGACGTCTACGGCAACCGCCGCACTCGCGGCCGCGTGCCACTGTTGCGCCGCAAGCTCACCGCCGCCTATTATAAGATGCTGAGCAAATCCACGCGCCTCAACGTGCTGCCCAACGTGGGCGATTTCCGTCTCCTCGACCGCCGCTGCGTGGAGGCGCTGCGTGCCATGCGCGAGAGTCAGCGAAACACCAAAGGGCTCCTCTGCTGGGTCGGCTTCCGCAAAAAAGGCATCGACTACGACGAGGACGAGCGTCATCACGGCCGTTCGCGTTACACCTACCGCCGCCTCTTTGACCTGGCCTTCGAGGGGCTGACGCTCTTCTCCACCGCCCCCTTGCGGTTTGCCTCAATCATGGGCATGGCAGTGTCGGCCGTGGCATTCGTATATCTGTTGGTAATCCTGTGCAAGACACTTATATGGGGGGAAGTAGTGCAGGGTTATCCCACCCTGATGTGCGTGATACTCTTTTTAGGCGGCTGCCAGCTGCTTGCCATAGGCATCATCGGCGAATACGTGGGCCGCATCTTCAACGAAGCCAAGAAACGCCCGCCCTACATCGCCGAGAGCTACGACGGCGAGAAGTGCTGACGCCTCAGAACCTGACGCCGGGTCAGTAATTGCGGTTAATGATGAAATCGAAGATATCGGCAAACGAGCGGCGCGCCGGACTGTCGGGATATTCGTCGAGCATTTCCATAGCCTCCCTGCGCATACGCTCCATAACGCCGAAGGCGTAGTCTATGCCGCCGTGGTTGCGCGCAAACTCCACCAACCGGTCAATCTCCGGCTGCGACGGAATATGGCTGAGCAGAATCTCCCTCATGGCGTCTGCCTCAGCCTTCGGTGCCGTGCGCAACGCGTAGATGAGCGGCAGCGTAACCTTCCCCTCGCGCAGGTCGTTGCCTGTGGGCTTGCCGATGGCGCCCGTTGAGGGGTAATAGTCGAAGATGTCATCCTTTATCTGGAAGCAAAGCCCCAACAGCTCGGCAAATCGCAATATCGGCTTCAGGTCAACCTCCGCGCCGTCAGTCTGCCCTTCGGAGGCGCTCTCAGAACCTCTCTCAGACCCGCTCTCAGGACCTCTCTCCTTTCGGGCTTTCTTGCTGAACGACGTGTCAGCGCCAAGGAGTATGCAGCGCGTGAACAGCGAGGCCGTTTTCTTGCGAATCATGCTCATGTACTCCTCCTCGAGGAAGTGGTGCGAGCGCGCGTTGCAAATCTGGTCAACCTCGCCGGTGCTCAGCTCCACGCCAAGCTCCGACAGACCCCGAAGCACCGTAACCGAACCCGTGCGCAGACCCACCTCAAGAGCCTTCGACACAAAGAAATCGCCCGTGAGCACCGCTATGTGGTTACCCCATGAGGCATTTACCGTGGATTGGCCGCGGCGCTGCCGTGTCTCGTCCACCACATCGTCGTGAATCAGCGACGCGTTGTGAAGCATCTCGAGAGCCGCCGCCGCATAGATGACGTGCCGGTTGATGCCGCCGAACATTTGCGCCGACAGCAACACCATGATGGGCCGTATCTGCTTTCCTTTGATGCGCAGATAGTCCGTAACCACCCGGTTGAGCAGCTCGTTGCCCGTGTGCATCGATTCGGATATCACACCGTTCATGTCTGCCAACGGGGCCTCCAGACGGCTCTGTATAACGTCGAGTTTGCTTCGTGACTCCATTTCAGACCACAAAATTAGTAATTTTTTTCAACCCATATACTATTCTTGCGGTTTAATTATTAAATTCGCGGTCTAAAAGAATGTTTCATGAGTACCAACCGTTTGTATCTGCTCGATGCCTTCGCACTTATTTACCGTGCGTACTACGCCATGCAAAATGCTCACCTGTATTCGCAGGAGGGCTTCAACACGGGTGCCGTTATGGGGTTTGTGAACACCCTGGAGACGGTGCTCAACCGCACTGACGTTACGCACATTGCCGTATGCTTCGACCCCCAGGGACCCACGTTCCGCCATGAGGCTGATGCCTCGTATAAGGCCGAGCGGCAGGAGATGCCCGAAGACATCGCACAGTCCATTCCGGTGATAAAAGAGATTCTGGAGGCTTACCGCATCCCGGTGGTGGAAGTGCCCGGCTATGAGGCCGACGACGTCATCGGCACCCTGGCAAAACGCGGCGCTGAGGCCGGGTTTACCGTCTATATGCTCACCCCCGATAAGGACTTCGGCCAATTGGTGGGTCCGCAGATTCTACAGGACAAACCCTCTTACCGCGGCAAAGACAGCGAGCTGAGAGGCGAGAAGGAGGTGTGCGAGCGCTACGGCATTTCATCCACAGCTCAGGTCATTGACCTGCTGGCACTCATGGGCGATAAGATAGACAATATTCCCGGCTGCCCGGGTGTGGGCGAGAAAACTGCCGTGAAGCTCATTCAGCAGTTCGGCTCGGTGGAGAATCTGCTCGAGCATACCGACGAGCTCAAGGGGGCGCTGCGCCGCAAGGTTGAGGAGAACGCCGAGCTGATACGTCATTCCAAGTTCATGGCCACTATATGCACCGACGTTCCCGCCGACATCGACTTCAGCAGTCTGCAGCGCCGCGACCCGGACACCGACAGGCTCTTCGCCATCTTCAGCCGTCTGCGCTTTACGCGGCTCAAAACCGCTGTGGCCAAGCGACTTACGCGCGAACATGGCGGCACGAACCCCGTCGCCAAGACCGCCTCAAAAACCGACTCTGTCGGCGCCCCCTCGCTCTTCGGTGATTTCGATTTCGGAGAGGAGAGTGGAGAGGAGAAGAGAGGCAAGAGTGGAGAGAAGGAGAGTGGGAAGAGCGGCGAAGTAGGGGAGGAGCAGGCACCCGTGGAGAACACCCTGTTCGAGGCCGAATGGGAGCTTGTGGATGACGCCGCCAAGGCACGCCGCCTCGATGAGCTGTGCGCCAAAGCCGACAGCGCCGGCATCTTCCTCAAAGCCTTCGGCGAAGGGGATATGGAGGCTCATTTCCGCGGCGCTGCCGTGGCACTTCCCGGCGGCGAGAACTTCGTCATCCCGGCCTCATGCGCCGAGGGTATCGCCGTGTTGCTCGACACCATGGCACGCGCCGATGTGCTGAAGGTAAGTCCGCAGGCCAAACGCGATTATGTGCTCGCTCACCGTCTGCGCGGCGACGACGCTCCCGCGCTGGCCAACTATTACGACGTGGCTCTGGCGCATTATCTGCTGCAGCCAGAGTTCCGCCATACCACCGAGGTATTGGCCGACACTTACTTGCATCTCACCCCGGCGGCGGCGCCTGCCGACCCCAAGGAGAGCCGTATGGCGGCAGCCCTG
>FR897844.1:29641-39779 GCA_000437495.1 Prevotella sp. CAG:485 | reverse complement strand
GTATGGCGGCAGCCCTGCGCGAGCCGCTGAGCATGGACGAACAGCGCCGTCTCTGCCACGAGGCACGGTTGGCTCTGATGCTCTATGTGCCTGTGCGCCAGGAGATTGAGAAGGAGGGCATGACGCGTCTGCTCGAGGAAATGGAGCTGCCTCTGGCGCGTGTGCTGGCCGAGATGGAGATTACGGGTGTGCGCATCGACACCGACGCTCTGCAGCGTGCCGCCGACGATATGGAGCAGCGCATCGCCGACATCACCGCACAGATTTACACCCTGGCAGGGCAGGAGTTCAACGTGGGCTCTCCCTCGGAAGTGGGACGGGTGCTCTTCGACGACCTGCACCTCGACCCGAAGGCCAAAAAGACCAAAAACGGCCAGTACAGCACCACAGACGCCATCCTGGAAAGCCTTGCGCCGCTGCATCCCATTGTAGACCTGATACGCACCTTCCGGCGGCTGCGCAAATTAGTGAGCACGTGGCTCACGGCGCTTCCCAAGGCCATCAACCCGGCCACAGGGCGCGTCCACACCAACTATAACCAGACGGTAACGGCCACGGGGCGCATCTCGTCGTCGAACCCCAATCTGCAGAACATCCCCGTGCGCCAGGAGCTGGGCCGCGAGATTCGCAGAGCCTTCATCGCCGACCCGGGGTGCATCTTCCTCTCGGCCGATTACTCGCAGATTGAGCTGCGCCTGGTGGCCGATTTCGCCAACGACCCGGTGATGCTCGACGCCTTCAACCGGGGCGACGACATCCACGCCATTACGGCCTCGAAAATCTACAACGTACCTCTCGACGAGGTGAGCGCCGACCAGCGCAGACACGCCAAGACTGCCAATTTCGGTATCCTCTACGGCATTTCGGCCTTCGGACTGAGCCAGCGTCTTGGCCTGAGTCGCGCCGACGCCAAGATGCTCATCGACGGCTACAACGCCACTTTCCCCACGGTGCACGCCTATATGCAGCAGACGCTGGAAACGGCGCGGCAGCAGGGCTTCGTAACCACTTACAGCGGTCGCCGACGTATGCAGCCCGACATCAACAGCCACAACGCCACGGTGCGCGGATATGCCGAACGCAACGCCATCAACGCCCCCATACAGGGCTCTGCGGCCGACGTCATCAAGACTGCCATGGTAAACATCTTTGCCGAGATGGAACGCCGCGGCCTCCGCTCGCGCATGATTATGCAGGTGCACGATGAGCTCAACTTCAACGTGGCGCCCGGCGAAGAGGAGATAATGAAGCAGCTGGTGCCTCAGCTCATGGCCGACGCCTATCACGGCAAGGTGCGCCTGGAGGCGGAATGTGGCACCGGTCCCGACTGGCTCACCGCCCACTGATTCTCACCCTTTGCCGCTCAAAATGTCAACGCACGGGTATCAGCAGCCGGGGCATCCGCCGGCACACATCGACGCGCTGCAGTCGCTGCGGGGCATCTTCGCCGTCTTCATCTTCTTTCACCACCTCGCCGTGTTCCCGGCCGGCGGCGGCGTGGGTGTGGTCTTCTTCCTCATGCTCAGCGGCTTCGTAATGACCTACGGCTACGGCGCACGGGTGCTCGAAGAGGGCTTCAACAGGCAGCGTTATCTGAAACGGCGCGTAGCTCGCGTCTGGCCGCTTCACCTTGTGTGTCTGCTCGCGGCTCTGACGCTGCTGCCTGTGACGCTGAACGCCGACACGGTGGCGGCCCTGGGCCTCAACATTGTGCTGCTGCAGAGCTGGGTGCCCCTCCGCGACTTCTTCTTCTCGGGCAACTCCGTGTCGTGGTGCCTGTGCGATTTGATGTTCTTCTACATCCTCTTTCCGTGGCTGAGGCGCCTGTTTCACAGGCTTAAGGGTCGACTCATCGCGGTGCTGACGGCGGCTGCGGCGGCTCTATATGTGGCGGTGGCAGTCATTGTGCCGGCCGATTTCCGCCTGGGTGTGGTGTATGTGAATCCGCTGATGCGTCTGCCCGATTTCCTCATCGGCATGGGGCTCTGTATGCTGCTTCTTCACCACCGGCAGCGTTTGCCGCGTATGTCGGAGTCGGCGGCTACGGCGGCTCAGGCGGGTGTGTGGCTGCTGTTGGGGCTCTTCATAGCTCTTTGGCCTTTTGTGCCGCCAACGGTGCAGTATGCCTCGCTGTGGTGGATACCCTGCGGCGCTCTGCTCATGGCAACGGCCTGCGGCGGCGGCCCCCTCACGCGGCTGCTGAAATGGCGTCCGTTGGTGCGCGCCGGCGAGCTCAGCTTCAGCTTCTATATGATTCATCAGCTGGTGATACGGGTCATGCGCCGCGCTCTGTACCACTGGCAGCTGGAATGGAGCACATCCCTCTGCATTGTGGTGGCGCTGACGGCTACTATATTCGCCACATGGGTGCTCCATAGGCTTGTGGAGGTGCCGGCACGCCGCTTTCTGCTGCGGGAAAGGCCCTGAAAATTATATTTTAAGGTTATTTAACTTTATAATCGCAGAAATTTTACTACCTTTGCGGTTGAAATATCAGGAGGCCGTCGAAGGCTCGTCGGACGCGGCTTCCGGAAGTGGAAAGATTTGGCTGCTTGCAACCACTTTAAAAGAATGCTAAAACCGCAACACAGCCCCTTTGGCACATTTGCCGCCGCGGCTTCGGCGCTGTAAAAGCCGCTCAAAAGCCGCTCAGAGCATAACAGGTTATCTCGGGCAGCGCAGCAAAAGGCCGGGGCATGAAGCGTGGCATTCGATGGAGCTTTCCGCCCTCTCGAATGTTATTTTTTTTGTAACCAACATAAAGATGAATTACTTCTTCACATCCGAATCAGTGTCGGAGGGACACCCCGACAAAGTTGCCGACCAGATTTCAGACGCTCTGCTCGATGAGTTTCTGGTGCGCGACCCCGAAAGCCATGTTGCCATAGAAACGCTCGTAACCACCGGTCAGGCCGTGATAGCGGGCGAGGTGCGGTCGGAGGCTTATGTAGACCTCCAGGAAACCGTGCGCAACGTGATTAAGAAGATAGGCTATACGCGCGGCGTTTACCGCTTCGACGGCGACGCTGTGGGCATCCTCAACGCAATCCATGAGCAAAGTCCCGACATCAACCGAGGCGTCAGCAACGACGCCCCCGAACAACAGGGTGCCGGCGACCAGGGCATGATGTTCGGCTATGCCACCGACGAAACTCCCACTTATCTGCCGCTGACACTCGACTTGGCCCACGCGCTGGTGAAAGAACTCGCCGCCATTCGCCGCGAAGGCAAGCAGATGACCTATTACCGCAAGGGGAAACAGGTGAGCTATCTGCGCCCCGACGCCAAGAGTCAGGTAACGGTGGAATATAACGAAAAGGGCGAGCCTGTGCGCATCGACACTATTGTGGTGTCTACGCAGCACGATGAGTTCGTGGAGCCGCTCGACGACACTCCGCAGGCGCTTGCCTCGGCCGAGAAAGAGATGCAGCAGATTATCAGCAACGATGTGCGCGAGGTGCTGATACCGCGCGTTATGAGCCGTTACAGCGCCGAGGTGCAGAAACTCCTCGACCTCAACACGGTGAAGATATACGTCAACCCCACGGGTAAGTTCGTCATTGGCGGCCCTCACGGCGACACGGGTCTCACGGGGCGCAAAATAATTGTAGACACCTACGGTGGCCGCGGCGCCCACGGCGGCGGCGCTTTCTCGGGCAAGGATCCGAGCAAGGTTGACCGTTCGGCGGCTTACGCTCTGCGCCACATAGCCAAGAACTTGGTGGCCGCCGGGGTGGCTCGTCAGGTACTTGTACAGGCGGCTTACGCCATAGGCAAGGCTGAGCCGGTGAGTCTGGCGGTGAACACCTACGGCACGGCACAGGTGCCGCTGAGCGACGCTGAGATAGCCGCGAAGGTGCGCGAGCTGGTGCCTCTCACCCCGCACGCCATAGAGCAGCGTTTGCGCCTGCGTCAGCCCATGTATCTGGAGACGGCCTCCTACGGCCATGTGGGCCGCACGCCGCGCCGCGTCACCAAGTGGTTCCACGAACGCGGCAAAGCCCCCTATTCGCGCGAAGTTGACCTCTTCACCTGGGAGAAAACAGACCTGGCGCCCCTGTTCAAGAAAGCTTTTGGGCTCCGTTGAGTGTTGGCCCGAGCTCGGCCCAAAACTCAACCGGGCCTTGGGCTTTAAAAAAAGTTAATTAAAGCGGGGGTTTTCCGCTTTTTGCCCCGAATTGTTGCATAAGTCGGGAAAGTATATTAACTTTGCAGGCCTAAAGCATCTAAAAACGCATCGGTTGGGCAACCCCGCAAGCGTGGGGCGGGTCGGCCGGTGCTGAAATTCAGCAATCACAGACACTTCATCTGAAATTCGCAACCACAGACACATCATTGAAATAAATGGCAACTTTAGAGAAAATCAGGAAGAGATCAGTTCTACTGCTCATTGTTATAGCAGTGGCTCTTCTTGCCTTCATCATCGGTGACGCACTCACCAACAGCCGCCAGATCTTCGGCTCCGGCACCACGGTAGCCAAGGTAGGCAGCAACAAGATTGATCTTGCAGAATATCAGCGGCGCATGCAGGAGTTTAACGACCAGATGCGCCAGAACCCCAACGCGCCCGACCCGCAGGCCGCTTCGCAGTATGTGCTGGAGCAGATGGTGGCCGAGGCCCTCATAGACCAGGCCGTGGACCGCATGGGCATAAAAGTGGGTGGCGACCTGCTTCGCGTTTATATGTTCAACGCCCAGGTGCCTGAGGTGCAGCTGATTATGCAGCAGCTCAACCAGATGGGTATTCAGGTGCAGACCCCCGAACAGGCTTACAACGCCATCTTCAACCCGCAGCAGTACGGCAAGACCGCCAAAGATATGGAAGCCTTCAAGCAGGCCTGGATAGCCGCCGAGCTGGCTGCCAAGAAGGGTATGGCCCGCGAGCTCTACAACACGGCTCTGGCGCAGGCCTTCCAGCCCAACGACCTCGACCGGCAGATGCTTGCCAACGACTTCAACACCCAGACGCAGACCAACTACGTTTTCAAGCCTTACGGCAACCTCGACGCCAAGCAGTATCCGGTGAACGAGCAGGAGATGCAGGCTGCCTACGAGGAGCTGAAGTATATGTATAAGATTGACGCTCCGAGCAAGAGCATCGCCTTCATCCGCGTTGACATAGCCCCGTCGCAGAGCGACCTGCAGGCCTCCAAGGCATTGGCACAGAAAGCGCGCACCGAGCTGGCCGCCAAAGGAGAGCTTGGCAAGGACACCAAGAAGGCAGGCGTGGCTACGGCACGTCATCAGCTCCGCGGCACCGACATCCAGAACGCCACTGTGAAGAACTTCGTGGCTACGGCTCCGCAGGACTCGCTGCTCATCGTCAGCAACGACATCAACGGTTTTGAAATCATCCGCATGGGTCAGCGCACCGAGGCTGTTGACTCCATCATGATAAACCTGGTTGCCACGGCCGGCGGCGCCAACCTGCCTCAGCGCGTTCTCAGCGCCCTCAACGCCGGTGTGCCCCTCGACAGCCTCTACTCGCGCGGCTTCAGCGCCGACTCGGTGATTGTGGCTCAGAAAGAATACTGGGTGCAGATGTACGGCCCCAACGGCCCCACACAAGCTCTGGAAGGCGCCATGCTCGACTCGCTCAACAACCACCCCGACCGCTACGTCATTCTGCAGTCTGACCCCGCTCAGGGCGCCCTCATTGGCCGCATCGTGAAGCAGAACGCTCCGGTGCGCATCTACAGCTTTGAAGACGTAACATACGCCCTCAAGCCCAGCTCGAACACCATAGCCAACGCTCAGCAGAAGCTGCAGAACTTCCTGGCCGACAACAACACCGCAAAAGCCTTTGTGGCCAACGCCGCCAAGAAGGGCTTCAACGTAACAAACCTCGACGTAAGCCAGAACACCCCCGCCATTCCGGTATATGAGGGTGGCCAGGAGCTCCTTCCCGACTCGCGTCAGGTTGTCCGCTGGGTGATGATTGACGGCAACCCCGGCGACGTGAGCGAAATCTTCGAGAGCAAAGATATGCTTCATCCGCAGATTTACGCCGCTGCCGTGCTCGACGAGTTCGACGAGTATCTGCCCATCAACCACCGCAACGTGAAGAAAGCCGTGGAGACCTACGCACGCAACTCCAAAGCCGGCGACGCCTGGGTGAAACAGTACAACAAGGGTAACCTTGCCGCCACCGCCGCCGCTATGGGTCAGCCCGTGCAGACCGGCGACGTAGCCTTCAACCCGTTCAACACCGGCGGTGTTCAGGACCACGAAGTGGTGGGCGCCATCACCGGCTCCAAGAAAGGCACCTATAAGATTATGAAGGGTCGCGACGGCGTTTACGCCTTCCAGGTCATTGGCCTCAAGAATGCCGGCAACGCCATGGACGACGCCATGTACACCCAGATGTTCCAGCAGTTCAACGGCTTCAACCCCCAGAACCCCATGCAGTACATCTTCAACGCCCTCAAAGGCAAGCAGAAGATAGAAAACAACATCTATAAATTCGAGGCTGCCCGCTAACAGCATCGCAACCCGCAAGAGGCGGCAACCCCTTAGAACCCCACAAAGCGCTTTCCGCCACCACGACGGAAAGCGTTTTTTACCTACCGTGAAAAAACACCTCAAAGCATACACATTTCACCCCCAAATACACAAACCTGAGCGCCCATGAACCCCCTGATAGGACTCACCGTAAAAGAACTTGAAGAAGCCGTAAAGGGCCTCGGCATGCAGGCCTTTGTAGGGCGTCAGCTTGCCCACTGGCTCTATCAGCTGCGCATAGAGAGCTTCGGCGGCATGAGCGGACTGAGCCGCCGCAACGCCGACATCCTGGCAAAGCATTACAGCGTGGGACGCGTGGCGCCGGCGGTAACGCGCCGCTCGGCCGACGGCACACGCAAGTTCGCCTTCAACTACGGCCATGGCGTAAAGGTAGAGAGCGTGCTCATTCCCGACAAGGAGCGATTGACGCTCTGCGTGTCGTCGCAGGCCGGGTGCAAGATGAACTGCTATTTCTGCGCCACGGGTCGGCAGGGCTTCCGCGCCAACCTCACCACCGCGCAGATAATGAACCAGATACTGAGTCTGCCGCCCGAGACCCCCGAAGGCGCCACGCCTCTCACCAACATAGTGTTCATGGGCATGGGCGAGCCCCTCGACAACCTCAGCGCCGTGTTGGCAAGCATCGACATCCTCACCGCGCCGTGGGGCTGGAACTGGAGTCCGAAGCGCATCACCGTGAGCACCGTGGGCAAGCTGCCGCAGCTCAAAGAGCTGTTGGACCGCACCCAGGTGCAGATAGCGCTGAGCGTACACACCGCCGACCCGCGCGAGCGCGAGCAGATAATGCCGGCGCAGAAGGCCTTCCCGCTGCAGGCGGTGATGAATGTACTCAAAGGCTACGACTTCGCCCATCAGCGCCGCCTCAGCCTGGAGTATATAATGTGGCGCAACTTCAACGATGACCTTGCACACGCCGACCGTCTGGCGCGCCTCATCGGCGACGTGCCCTGCCGCGTAAACCTCATCCCCTTCCATCCGGTGGAGGGCGTAGACCTGCAGCCGGCCACCGAGGAGAAGATGATTATCTTCCGCAACTACCTCAACTCCAAGGGCATCCTCAGCACCATACGCACCAGCCGCGGCCTCGACATAGAGGCGGCCTGCGGCATGCTCGCCGGCAAAAGCTGAGCTTCCCTCTGCCCTAAATTAGCTAAAATAGTTAAAATAGCTAAATTAGCTACCCCCTCGCACACAAACCAAACCCCATAAATAATGAAAAAAATTTTACTCAGCCTTGTCATGCTGCTTGGCCTGACGGCCATGATGCAGGCGTCGCCGCTCACCGCCGGTGAGTCGTTGAGCCGCGCAGCAGCGCCCAACGTGCGCATGGCATCCCCGTCGCGGTTCACCACCGCCGACCTGGTCTATACGGCCAAAGACGCCAACAACGAAGCCGCCCTTTACGTCTTTGCACGCCAGGGCGAAGGCTTCCTCATCACCTCGGCCGACGATGTGGCCTCTCCCGTGCTGGCCTACAGCTCCACAGGCACCTTCGCCAACGCCCAAATGCCCGACAATCTGCGCTGGTGGCTGGGCGAATATGCCCGCGAGATAGCTTACGCCAAAGCCAATAACATCCGCCCGCTGAAGGAGCTGACACGCCCGCAGCGCGCCCCCATCGCTCCCTTGGTAAGCACCCGCTGGAACCAGGGCGCCCCCTACAACGACTCTTGCCCGCTGATGAGCGGCCAGAGAACCTACACCGGCTGCGTGGCTACCGCCATGGCGCAGGTGGTGAAGCATCACAACTGGCCCGAACGCGGCATCGGCTCAAACACCTACACATGGAACGGTCAGCCCCTGTCGATGGACTTCTCCAAACAGGTCTATGACTGGGCTCACATGACCGACACCTACGGCGACAACTCCACCTCTCAGGAGAAAGCCGCCGTGGCACAGCTGATGCTCGCCTGCGGCATCTCGGTGAACATGGGCTACGGCCTGAGCGGCTCCGGCGCCATGTCGTCGGTAGTGCCCGGCGCCCTCATCGACAATTTCGGCTACGGCAAATGCACCACTCAGATTTCGCGCGACGAATGTCCGCTGCTGCAGTGGGAGGAATACATCTACCGCTCGCTGGCAGCCAACGCTCCCTGCTATTACTCGGGCCAGAACCTCAGTGTGGGCCACGCCTTTGTGTGCGACGGCTACAGCTCTGACGGCTATTTCCACTTCAACTGGGGCTGGGGCGGCGTCAGCGACGGCTACTTCCGTCTCACGGCCCTCGACCCGCGCAGCCAGGGCATCGGCGGCTCAAACAACGGCTATAACATCTATCAGAGCGTTATCCTCAACGCCCTTCCCTCAAACGTCTGCAACACCGGTCTGGCAATCTTCGAGAACACCGTGAAGGTAACGCCGGATTACGACACCGTGAACAACACCCTGTCGCTGTCGGGCAACTTCCGCAACCTTGGCGCCGCCGCAGTGGAGGTGGAGATGGGTCTGAGGGTGCGCAACATGGAAACGGGCGCCGAGACCATCTACGGCACCGGCAAGCTCCAGAGAGTCAACCCCCGCAAAGTCATCGGCAACATCACTGTTACGGTGCCTGCCCTGGCCAACGGCTATTATGAAATCACCCCTATGGTGAACAGCTCGTGCACCCTCAGCGAGAAGGTGTGGGACGAGGTGCTGATGCCCCTTGGCGAACCCACCATCGCCTACATGGAACGCAGCGCCGACGGCATACAGTTCGCCTTCCCCGAATATGGCCTGCTCGAGGCTCAGAACCTCACCCTGCAGACCCCGCTCTACAACCAGAACAAGTACAAGGTGACGATGAAAGTGAAAAACCCGCTCACCACTGAGGTATATGAATATTTCGTGGTAGGTCTGCTGCAGGGCAACTCCCTGGTTGAGTATTCGTCGCCTTACGCCATCGACCTCATGGGCGGCGAATCGGAAGACGTAACATACATCAGCAGCTTCGACGCCCCCGCCGGCAGCTATGACCTGGCAGTGATTCAGCTGTTGGGCAACAACGCTTACCTCATCTCCGACCGCGTTCCCGTAACGCTCAGCGCCGCTCCCTCGCCGGTGCGCTTCAACGTGTCGAATCTGGCCGTAACAGATGCTGAAAACGTCGATGCCTCGAACATAGCCTTCAACTTCGACCTCAACGTCACCCGCGGCTATTTCTGCTATCCTATGACCGCATATATAGCACCCGAGAACGGCGGCGCCATCATCTCGGGCGAGACCTATGAGACCCTCTTCATCGACGGACAGAACACCAAACATCTGTCGTACACCATTTCCTCTGACGCCCTTGAGGTGAACAAGCGGTATATGCTGGCCATCTTCTGCCAGAGCAAACAGCTTGCCTACACCACGTTTAAGGTAACCACGCTCGACGTCAACTCTATCGACACCGACAGCCAGTGGCAGTTCGACGGCACCAAGCTGACGGCCCCGTCCACTCTGGAGAGCGCCGCCCTCTACACGCTGCAGGGCATGAAAGCGCCTGTGGAGATAGTCCTTGACGGCAATACAGCCACCTTCGACGCCACGGCCCTTCCGGCCGGCGTTTACCTGCTGCGCGCCGCCACCCCCACCGCCGCGAAGACCCTCCGCATAATAGTGAAATAAACCACACCTCGCGTAAAAAAGCCCG
>FR897844.1:14713-29579 GCA_000437495.1 Prevotella sp. CAG:485 | reverse complement strand
CGCGGCTAAAGCCTGCGCCGGCTCTATATTCGCGGCTAAAGCCTGCGCCGGCACCAAAATTATAGCTACCTGCAAGCTAAAAAAGCTAAAAAGGCTACCCGGCTAAATTAGCTAAAACAGCTAAATTAGCTAAAAAAGCTACCAAGCGGCCGCTAAGGCTACTCAGCCAGCGCTTTGGTGGTGCGGGCGGTGCCGTCGGGGTAGTGGTCGGTGCGCAGGTAGAGGGTGCCCGGCGCGGGATGGGTTACGGGCAGGCCGGTGAGCGTGTGCCATTGGGTGCGTATGGGCTGCAGAAGCACCTCGGCGCCGTTGTTGTAAGAGCGTACGGTGAAAGAGAAAGTGCGCGTGAGGGAAGTGCCGCGACAGGAGGCGGTGAGAGTGCCTAAGCCCGTGTGCAGCGGCTTGTAGATGCCCGGGCTGTAAAACCCGAAGCAGCGGTTGGCGTGCCAGTCGATGCCCGGGCGCACGCCGACGAAGACAGCCCCGTTGACGTTCGAGGCATTGTCGCCCGGCAGGTCATAGCTCACGCACAGAGAGGCCATGAGAGCCTCAGGCAGCGGCGCCGGGTCGGTGAGCAACGGATAGCACAGCCGCACACTGTCGAACCGCTCAGACGGCGGATTCTGACACATTTCGGCAGTGGCGTAACCCACGGCATATTCGCGGTCGAAGGCCGAGAGACGCAGACACACATCAGCGTCATAAAACACCTTGGTGGTAACCGGCAGCGTGGCAGCCTCCGAAGAGAGATTCGCCACAGCCCCCACATTAGCCGTTCCGGCAGCCTGCACAGCCGCCGCGTTGTATGAATAGCGCAGCGCACAATTGTTGTGAATCATGCCGCAGAGCCCCGCAGCATTGTCGTAGGCGCTCACCATACCCAAGTTATAAGAGTTTGACAGAACCGTCTCCCGGACATCTCCTGCCAAGCCGCCTGCCACACCCCATTCCACATCAAGCGCCGTGGCCGAGGCCGACACAGCCCCCACATTATAAGAGCAGTTGATGCGACAGTTCTGCTGCGCCGCACCCACCAGTCCACCCACCGCATAGGAGTGGGGAGCGCTGACCACACCCGCGTTGGCGCAGTGAGAGATATTGCCGAACGACATACCGCATAATCCCCCTATGTAAGCCGCCCCGCTGCCCGAGTGCGTTACCGCGCCCGTGTTGACACAGTGCGAGAGCGTAACATTGCCTGTGGTAAAGGCCGCGATGCCGCCTAAGTAATCTGCCGGCGAGATTATGGCGCCGCTGTTGCTGCAGGCCGTGAGCTGCACATTGCGCACCGGGTTGCCCGTGATTTGCGCCACTATGCCCGCGCCGTAACGGCCGCTGACAGCCACCGTGCCGCTGTTGACGCACGAGTCGAGCGACAGCCCCGACTCAGCCCTGCTGCTGATGCCGCCTGCCGATTCGCGCCCCCTGAGAGCCCCCGTGTTGACACAACGCAGCAACCGCGCCGAAGAGGCGTTCACCGTGGTGTAAGAGATGATGCCCCCTATGTTAGAAGCCTCAGGCAGAAGAATGTCTGCCTCGTTGCGACAGTTGGCCAGCAGACCCCCCGCCGCCATTTTGCAGGCAATACCGCCGACGTAGGCATCAGCCCTCAGCACACCCCCGTTGACGCAGTTCGTCAGTGAACCCGACAACACCGCAGCAACGCCCCCCACATTCTCCTTGGCGCTGACAGCCATCCGGTTGGTGATGCTGTCGGCAAGACCCTGACACTCCGCCGCCAAAGCCCCCGCATACCTGTTGGCCGAGAGCGAGCCGGCGAGCACAAGATTCCTCACCACCCCCTGCCGACCGATGACACGGAACAGCCCGAGCGAGTCGGCCTCCGCCGCGTAATTATACGTCAGCGTATGCCCTGCGCCCTCGAAAGAGCCATTGAAGAGCGCCACAGGGCGGAAAGTGGAGTCGGCGCAGACGTCTGCGCCGAGCCGGAACGAGTGCCCCTTGCACCCGGCGGTTGAGTCGGCCATAGCCGCCAAAGCACGCAGATGCGCGGCAGAAGTTATCACAAACGGGTCGGCGGCCGTGCCCGAGCCGGGCAGCTGAGAGAGCGTGTCGGGCTGTGAGGCTGACGCCGAAGCCATATATCCTGCGGCTGCAACAACCGCCATGAGGCGCGCCGTTGCAACTTTTATTGTCCTGATGATGTTCATTTTGTGCAAAGGTAATGAAAAATTGGAGGAAAAGCCTTAACTTTGCAGGGAAAATAACCGCCGTTTCAAAAACACACGTCAATGAACAAAAAAGTTCTCTTCATAATCATCTCCGGCGCCGTTCTTGTGGCCGGATTCGTAACGCTGATAATCCTGTTGCTGACGGGTCAGAACCAGAGCCAGCGGGAGGCTCAGCAGGCGCGTCTGGAGGCCGACAGCCTGAAGTTGGCCATACAGCAGGATGACCTCGACCGCCAGTATTCCGACCTTCAGGCCGACTTCATGCAATATGAGGACCAGGCGGTGTATCTGAAGAACGACTCGCTGGTGATTCAGTATAACGAGAGCAAGGCACGCATCGAGGAGCTGATGCGGCAGCTGCAGCAGGAGCGCAAGAGTCATAAGAGCGACAATGCGGCCAGTCAGCGCAAGATAGCGCAGCTTGAGGCCGAGATAGGCACGTTGCGCGGCATCGTGAAGCATTATCTGGAAGAGATTCAGCGCCTTGGCAAAGAGAACGAGGGGCTGCGCAATGAGCTGGCCAGCAGTCAGCAGCAGAACCAGCAGCTGACGCAGACAGTGCAGTTGGCGCGCAAGCTCACCATCACCAACCTGCGCATGACAGCCTACAACAAGAAGGACAAGGTGGAGAAGAAAATTAACAAGGCAGTGCGCCTGGGAGTTAGCTTCACTGTAACGCCCAACAACACGGCGGCAGCAGGCCGCAAGACCTTCTATGTGCGCATTCTCAGCCCCGAGGGCGTGCTGCTTGGCCACGGCGGCAACTTCACCATCGACGGCAAGAGCGTGCCCTGCACGCAGACCAAGACCGAGGAGTATGACAACGGTGAGTTGCCGGTGAGCATCTACTGGAACGCCGGCGGCTACACCCTGACGCCCGGCAACTACACCGTGGAGGTGTTTGCCGACGGCTACCGCCTGGGCACACGCTCCGTGCCGATGAAGAAATAACCCGCCGCGCCCTCCGAAGCCTGATTTTGGTATGGCGCTGGGTATTTACGGCCTGAAGCACGGGCAAATGAGGCTTTTTTGCCTGAGCCTCTTGACAAAGGGACTAAAATTTTGTAATTTTGCAGAGTTAAGGGCCGCAGCCGGTCAGGCGGCGGTTCTTGCAGTGTATAAAGAGCAGTAAAAAGAGTTAGCCGGAGAGCTTACCGCACAGAGCGCCATGAAGGGAATCACCACTTACCGGGCGGGCAAAGGAGCCGAGAGCCTTACCACGCTAATCAGCGTGAGTCTGCTGCTACTCATCGCCGGCATCGCCGGAGCGCTTGCCATGGCGGGCCGCAACGAGACGCAGCGTCTGCGCGAGAGCCTTGAGATGACCCTTGTGATGGCCGACTCGGTGAGCGACGCTCAGGCCGCACAGCTTGCCGCCATGCTGCGGCAGAAGCCATACGTGGCGGCTGTTAAGGCCAGTACGCGCGACGAGGCCCTGGCAGCCTGGCAGAAAGCCACCGGCGAGGACCTGAAAGCCGTGTATGGCGTCAACCCGCTGAGCCCCGAGATTACGCTGCGCCTCAGAGCCGAGTATGCGTCGCCGCAGCAGATGCAGACGCTGGCCGGAGCGCTGGAGCAGCTGCCGGAGGTGGAAGGCGTGGCGATGCCGCAGACGGAGTTCGTGGAAGGGATGAACCGGACGCTCACGCGCATAATATGGGGCTTGGCGGCCTTATGCGCGGGCCTGGTGGCTATCTCCATGGTGCTCATCAACAACATGGTGCATCTGGGCATCTACTCGCGCCGGTTTGCCATACGCACCATGCAGCTTGTGGGTGCCACCGACGCTTTTGTGCGGCGACCCTTTATCCGCCGGCACGCCCTCACGGGTCTCGTGGCGGGTGTGATAGCCTCGCTGCTGCTTGTGGCGCTCACCGCCGGCGCAGGAAGCATGACGGGTATAGACATGAGTCGTCTGCTGCCCCCGGCCGACTTGGCGTTGCTTGCCGTAGCCCTGATGGCCGCCGGAGTACTTATCTGCACAGCCGCCGCCTGGTATGCCACACGCCGTCATCTGCGCGCCGCCACCGACACCCTTTTTGCCTGACCAAAACGTTGAAGTCAACAAACTTATTGAAGATATATTATGGCCAAAGCCACCAACGCCAACAAAGCCGGAACCACAACCACCCGGCCCGCATATAACCGACCGCTCGGACGCGCTGCCGCCAAGCAGACGCCCGAGATAATCGCTGTGAGCGAAGAACACCGGCCCTTCCGCCGCATCAACTTCATACAGATGGGCATCTGCGCCGGTCTTATCCTGATAGGCTTTCTGCTGATGTTAGGCGGCGGCTCGAGCGTGGAAGGGGGCTTCAACCCCGACATCTTCTCCACGCGCCGCATCGTCATCGGCCCGGCCATCACCTTCATAGGCTTCCTGCTTATGGCCTTCGCCATTATCAACGACCGTCCGCTGCATCGGCGCAAGAAGACCGAACACGCAGCCACGGAAGAGGAGAAAAGCGCCGACAGCGTGCAGTAATACGTGCGATAAACGCTTAATGACAGACCTTGGGGAAAACACACCTCAGTCCTATTACGTTTAACTTTAACAAACCCAAAGAAAAACGGCACTCGCGCAGTGCCGCCGCCATCACCGCCTTATGGAATGGTTCAAAGCTCTCATCTTAGGTCTCGTGCAGGGTCTTACCGAGTATCTGCCGGTAAGCTCCAGCGGACACCTTGAAATTTTCAAACAGATATTAGGCATAGACTTGCCCGACGGCCAGAACCTCATGTTCTCGGTCATGCTTCACGTGGCCACGGTGCTGAGCACCATAGTGGTGTTGCGGAAGCTCTTCTTCCGTCTGTGCCGCAGCTTCTTCACCTTTAGTCGCGACGAGGATTTCTACACCGTGTGCAAGATATTAGTGTCGTGCATCCCGGTGAGCATCGTGGGCGTCTTTCTCAAAGACGAGGTGGAGAAGATATTCGGTTCAGGCCTGCTTGTGGTGGGCATCTGCCTGTGCGTAACGGCGCTTCTGCTCACCTTTGCCTTCTACAGCGACTTCCGCGGAGGCCAACTGCGCAAAGCCGACAGCGGCCGGCGCATCGGCTGGGCCGACGCTTTCATCATCGGCATAGCGCAGGCCGTGGCCGTGCTGCCGGGACTGAGCCGCAGCGGCACCACCATAGCCACCGGCATACTGCTGCGCGACAAACGCGGCGAGGTGGCCACCTTCAGCTTCCTGATGGTGATTCTGCCCATCCTCGGCGAGGGTCTTCTCGACACGGTGAAGCTCCTTGGCTCACCCGCTACCGAGGCCGGCGCCCAGATGGGCCTCATGCCCATACTCATAGGCTTCGCGGCCGCGTTCCTGTCGGGCTGCGCCGCCTGCTCATGGATGATTAACCTGGTGAAGAAGGGCAAGTTGCTCTGGTTTGCCATTTACTGCGCCGTAATGGGCGTGATTTGCATACTGTGGTGACCATGGACTTCATATCGGGCGAGATTATAGGCATCGACAAGCCGTTGGGCTGGACGTCGTTCGACGTGGTGAAACGTCTGCGCGGCGCCATACAGCGCCGCTTGGGTCTGAGCCGCTTCAAAGTGGGTCACGCCGGCACGCTCGACCCGCTGGCCACCGGCGTACTGCTGATCTGCACCGGAAGGGCCACGCGCCGCATCGACGAGCTGCAGAACGGCACCAAGGAGTATGAGGCCACGCTGCGCCTGGGCGCCACTACCCCCAGCTTCGACCTGGAAACGGAAATCGACGCCACCTATCCCTACGACCATGTAACGCGCCAAATGGCCGAGAGCATCCTGCCGCAGTTTCGCGGACACATCATGCAGGTGCCTCCGGTGTATTCGGCGGTGAAGGTTGACGGCAAACGGGCCTACAAATTCGCCCGCAAGGGCCGCGAGGTTGAGCTGAAGGCCAAGCCTCTCTACATAGACGAGATTGAGATTATGGATATGCACGCCGACGAGCTGCGTCTGCGCATTGTATGCTCAAAAGGCACCTACATACGCGCTCTGGCCCGCGACATCGGCAAGGCGCTCAACACGGGCGCTCACCTGGTGGCTCTGCGCCGTACTCGCGTGGGCAGCGTGCGTGTGGCCGACTGCCTCAGTGTGGACGACGCCATAAAGGCCATTGCCGACTGCAAGCTATCCTTCCCGCCCGATTTCATCCTGCCCGACAGCGACAAATAACATCTATTTTCGACATAAGCAAACACCCTGTAATTAATAAATGAAGCTATCACAGTTCAGATTTGAATTGCCCGACGAGCGCATAGCTCAGCATCCGGCGCCGGTTCGCGACGAAAGCCGGCTCATGATAGTTGATTCCCGCAAGGGAAAGATTGACCACGGCACCTTCAAGGATATTCTCGATTTCTTCGACGAAGGCGACGTGATGGTTTTCAACGACACAAAGGTGTTTCCGGCGCATCTCTACGGGCGCAAGGAAAAGACCGGCGCAGTGATTGAGGTCTTCCTGCTGCGCGAACTCAACGGTGATCAGAAATTCTGGGACGTGCTGGTGGAACCGGCACGCAAGATACGCATCGGCAACAAGCTCTATTTCGGCGACGACAACTCTATGGTGGCCGAGGTAATAGACAATACCACCTCGCGCGGCCGTACGCTGCGTTTTCTCTACGACGGCGACCACGACGAGTTCAAGCAGGCTCTCTACGCCATGGGCAGCACGCCGTTACCCGACTACATCACGCGCAAGGCCGAGCCTGAGGACGCCGAGCGCTATCAGACCATCTTTGCCCGCAAGGAGGGCGCTGTGGTGGCTCCGGCAGCCGGCTTGCATTTCAGTCGCACGCTGCTGAAACGCCTCGAGATAAAGGGCGTGGAACAGGCCTTCGTAACGCTCCATTCGGGCCGCGGCAATTTCCGCGACATCGACGTGGAAGACCTCTCAAAGCACCACATGGACTCGGAGTGCATGGAGGTGGGCGACGACCTTGTGAACGTGGTCAATCACGCTCACGACAATCAGAAACGCATCTGCGCCGTGGGCACCTCGGTGATGCGCGCCCTGGCCAGCGCCGTGTGCATGAACGGCCATCTGATGCCCTACGAGGGCTGGACAAACAAGTTCATCTTCCCGCCCTACGACTTCCAGGTCTGCACTGCCATGGTGAGCAACTTCCACATGCCGCTGTCGACCATGCTGATGATGGTGAGCGCCTTCGGCGGCTACGACCTGATAATGGAGGCTTACCGCGTTGCGGTGGAGGAGAAATACCGCTTCGGCGCTTACGGCGACGCAATGCTGATTCTGCGCTGAAAGCCTGAACCTTTTACCGACCGGGGCTGAGCGGAAAAAACTCATAGCCCCGCTCATTTGTTAAAATAATCAACCACTAAGGCTCCCCGCGAGCCGCATAAAATTGCATTTTTAGAATATGGCAACATATCTTACCCAAGAGGGATTCGACAAAAAGATGGAGGAGCTGAGCGCTCTGGAAGCCCAGCGTCCGGCCATCAAACAGGCTATTGCAGAAGCCCGCGACAAGGGCGACCTGAGCGAAAACGCCGAATATGACGCCGCCAAAGAGGCACAGGGAATGCTCGAGATGAAAATATCGAAGCTCAAAGACCTGATTGCCACAGCACGCATCATCGACGAGTCAAAACTCAACACCGACACCGTGCAGCTGCTCAACAAGGTTACCATACGCAACACCGCCAACGGCATGACCATGACCTACTGGATTGTAACCGAAAGCGAAGCCAATCTGCGCGAGAAGAAGATTGCCTCAAACACCCCCATAGCAGCTGCTCTGCTCGGCCACAAGGTGGGCGACAAGGTGCAGGTTACCATCCCGGCCGGCACGGTGAATTTCGAAATTATGAAAATTGAAATATGACAAGGCCATGACCATTTTCTCAAAGATTATCAACGGCGAGATTCCCTGCTACAAGATAGCCGAGAACGACGAGTTCTTCGCCTTTCTCGACATCAACCCGGTGAACTGGGGCCACACCCTTGTGGTGCCCAAACGCGAAACGGATTACATCTTCGACATTGCCGACGGTGAGTTGGCCTCTATGATAGTTTTCGCCAAACGCGTGGCCGAAGCCATCAAGAACACCTTTCCCTGCCGCAAGGTGGGTATGGCAGTGCTCGGCCTCGAGGTGCCTCACGCCCACATCCATCTGGTGCCCCTGAAAACGGAGGGCGACATGGACTTCAGCAAGAAAATCAAAGACCCCGACCCGGAGAAGATGAAGCAGATTTCGCGCGCCATCGCCGACGAATACACCCGCCTAAACCCCTAACCTCCCTAACCTCCTTAACCTCCTTAACCCCCTCCCGCTAATGGAAGACTTCACCCTTTGTCTCACCACCAATTACGTCTTCGGCCGCGGCGTAGAAGAGCAGGTCGGCAAGCTCACGTCGGCCCTTGGCAGCCGCGCGTTGGTATGCTGCGGCCATTCGTCGGCGCGCAAATCGGGCGTATGGCAGAAAGTGCTCGGCAGCCTGGAGCAGGCCGGCGTACACACCGTAACGCTCGAAGGCATCGACCCCAATCCCACCGACGACCGCGTGTATGAAGGCATAGAAATTTGCCGCAAAGCCGGCGTAGACGTCATAGTGGCCGTGGGCGGCGGCTCGGTAATAGACACCGCCAAAGCCATTGCCTTGGGCGTGCCCTACGAGGGTGATTTCTGGGACTTTTACAGCGGCAAGGCCTTTCCGCAGCAGGCTCTCCCCGTGGGCGTGGTGCTCACCATCCCCGCCGCCGGCAGCGAAGGCAGCGGCAACTCGGTGATTACGCGCCTCGACGGCATGCACAAGATTTCCGTGCGCTATCCCCACATCCTGCGCCCCCGTTTCGCGCTCATGAACCCCGAGCTGACTCTCAGTCTGCCCTGGTATCAGACAGCCTGCGGCATCACCGATATGATGGTGCATATTTTTGAGCGTTATTTCTCCAACACCTTGGGCTGCGAGGTTACCGACGGCATCAGCGCCTCCCTTCTGCGCACCATAATGCGCCGCGCCGCCGACCTGCAGCGCGACCCGCACAACTACAACGCGCGCGCCGACATTATGTGGGCCGGCAGCCTGGCTCACAACGGCCTGTGCGGCTGCGGCAAGGTGGAAGACTGGGCCAGCCACCGCCTGGAGCATGAGGTGTCGGCCATTTACAATGTGGCTCACGGCGCCGGACTGGCTGTGATTGTGCCGGCGTGGATGACGTTTGTGGGCCGCCGCCAACCGGCTCTGATGCGCCGCTTTGCCGTCGACGTCATGGGCATCCACCCGCAAGGCCGCACCGACGCCGAGACAGCCCGCGCCGGCATTGAGGCCCTCAGGGACTTCTTCCAAAGCCTCGGCCTCACCACGTCGCTGAGGGAGCTGGTTCGCAAGGAGCCCGACATAGAGGCCCTGGTGCGCTCGCTGCACGCCAACATGGGCGACTCGGTGGGAAACTTCGTGAAGCTCTCTATGGCCGACGCTCAAGAAATCTACAAACTTAGTTTATAACAATAATACCCACACCGCACTATGTTACAGAAAAGCCTGGTGAAGCTGTTTGAAGAGAGCTTCAGAGAAAACTGGGATTTGCCGGCCCTTACCGATTATCCCACCGGCAAAACAATCACCTACGGTGAACTGGCCGAACGCATTGCCATGACGCATCAGTTCTTCCGCGAGCTGAAGGTGAAACCCGGCTCCAAGGTGGCCATCTGCGGCCGCGACAGCTCCGACTGGGTGGTAACATACATGGCGGTAATCACTTACGGTGCGGTGATAGTGCCCATCCTGCCTGATTTCAATCCGGTGGACATCACCCACATCGTCAACCACTCGGAGGCCGAGCTGCTCTTCGTCACCGAGAATATCTGGGAGCACATACAGCCCGAGAATCTGCTCAACATCAAGGCCGTCATCTCGCTCAAACGCCGCAGCGAGAGCCTCTATCAGCGTCCCGACATCAACGTGCAGCGCAGCATAGGCATCCTGCGCCGCCACTTCAACAAACGCTATCCCGAGGGCTTCGGTCCCGACGACGTAATCTATGAGGCTTGGCCCAACAGCAACCTCATGGAAATCAACTATACCTCGGGCACCACGGGCTTCTCGAAGGGCGTGATGCTGCTGGGCAACAACCTGGCCGGCAACGTGCTGTTCGGCATCAGCCAGAGGCTCCATTACCGTGGCTCGCACGTATTGAGCTTCCTGCCCCTGGCGCACGCTTACGGCTGTGCCTTCGACATGCTCGTGCCGCTGGCTGTGGGCAGCCACATCACCATCCTGGGCAAGACGCCTTCGCCGCGCGTGCTCATAAAGGCATTGGCTGAGGTGAAGCCCTCGCTGGTAATCTGCGTGCCTCTGATTCTGGAGAAGATTTACAAGAACTCCATCCTGCCCATGATTTCCAAGGGTGCCGTGCGCTGGACCCTGGCAGTGCCCTTCCTCGACTCGGTCATCTACGCCAAGATTCGCAAACGCCTTGTCGACATCTTCGGCGGCAACTTCGAGGAGGTGATTGTGGGCGGTGCGGCTCTCAACGCCGAGGTAGAGGAGTTCCTGCACAAGATAAAATTCCCCTTCACGGTGGGCTACGGCATGACCGAGTGCGGCCCCTTGGTGAGCTACACCCCCTGGCGCGACTTCATCCCCGGCTCAAGCGGATGCACCATTCCCGGCATGGAGACCAAGGTGCTCAGCGACGACCCGGAGAACATTCCCGGCGAGCTCTGTGTGCGCGGCGAGAATGTGATGGTAGGGTATTACAAGAACCCCGATTCCACCAAGATGGTGATGTATGAAGACGGCTGGCTGCACACCGGCGACATGGGCACACGCAGCGCCGACGGCACCATCTTCCTGCGCGGCCGCTCAAAAACGATGATTCTCGGTCCCAGCGGTCAGAACATCTATCCCGAAGAAATAGAGTCGAAGCTCAACAATATGCCGTTTGTGGCCGAGAGCCTTGTGGTGGAACGCGACGGCAAGCTCGTGGCGCTCATCTATCCCGACTATCCCGCTCTCGACGCCATGGGCATTGGCAACAACGAGCTCGAATCTACGTTTGAAAACACGCGCAAGGAAATCAACTCCCTGGTGGCGCCTTACGAACGCATCAGCCGCATACAGCTCCTTCCCACAGAGTTTGAGAAAACGCCCAAGAAGAGCATCAAGCGGTTCCTCTATACGCAGTAAGTCATCAAGAGCCGCTGACCTGCCCCGGAAGCATCTCAGCGGCTTTTTCACCTCCTCTCTTCCACCTCTTGTCAACCTCTCCTCCTCCTCTTGTATAGGTTGTACACCTCTCCTCCTCCTCTCCTCCTCTCATCATGAACGGTTTTTATGGCAAAGAACGAAAACGGCAAATATCATAACTCCCTGCCGCCCGGCACGTTGCTCCGCGGCGTAACATACAGCTACAAGATTATAAAGGTGCTTGGCCAGGGCACTTTCGGCATCACCTATCTGGCCACGGTGCGCTCCGACGGCGGCTCTGACCTCGACGGCACGCAGGTGGCCATAAAGGAGTTTTTTATGTCGGACATCAACGGCCGCGACACCTTTACCGTAACCTCCAGCAACCGCGACGGCCTCTTCGACAAATACAAGCGCAAATTCGTGAAAGAGGCCCAGAACCTGGAGCGCCTCAAACACAAGAACATCATCCACGTGCTCGAGGAGTTCGAGGCCAACAACACGGTCTATTACGCCATGACCTTCATGGAGGGTGGCAGCCTCGACGAGTATATCTCGCGCAAAGGGCGCCTCACCGAGCAGGAGACGCTGAAAATCACCGGCCATATCATCGATGCGCTCACCTATATGCACTCCATGCGCATGTTGCATCTCGACCTCAAGCCCCTCAACATCATGATGCAGTATGGCGAGCCGGTACTCATCGACTTCGGCCTGTCGAAGCAATACGACAATGAGGGACGCCCCGAATCGAGCACCACCGTGGGCGGCGGCACCCCGGGTTACTCGCCCATTGAGCAGACCAATTACACCGGCGAGCTGAAGGAGAACAAACAGCTGCCTGTGCAGATGGATATGTATGCTCTGGGCGCCACCATGTATGCCATGCTCACCGGCAAACATCCCCCTCTTGCGGCCGACATCCTCAACTACGGATTCCCCGACGCCGACCTCCGTCAGCTCGGCATCTCCGTGCATACCCACAATGTGGTGAAGCAGCTCATGAGTCCCGTGTGGCAGGATCGTCCCGCCAACGACCGCGCCCTCAAGCAGATGATTAGCTCCCCGCAGACGCCGCAGCAACCCGTGAGGCGCACCGTGCCCCATGCATCTGCGCCCCATGCAACGGTGCAAAAGGTAACTCCGCAGTTTCCTCAGAGCAACAACAATTCAAACTCAAAGCTGAAACAGTATTTGGTGTATGCTGTGGTGGCTCTGTTAGCCATAGGGGCTGCAATAGGCGGCGTGGCGCTTTACCGTCATAACAAGGACTCCAAACCCGCGGAGAAGTCGCAGCCGGCGCCGGTGGCAGTGGCCGACGGACCCGCAATTGAGTATAAGGTTACGGGCGATGACCCCAACACGCAGCTCGTAGCTGTGGTCAACGGCGAGGAGATGGTCATCGGCTCCATCAACTACATCTTCGGAAACGACAACTTCGGCAAAATGGAGGTGTTTGCGCAGGAGGATTTCAACGGCGACGGTGTGAAAGAGGCGCTGGTCAGCGACTCCAACATCGGTAACGCCGGCGGCACTACATGGGCCTTCATCACCTACAAAGGCGACGGCTCGTTTGAAAAGAGCAACCTCTTCTCCGAGGCATCCTATTATGAGCCGGAAATCACCACTGTCGACGGCCAAAAGGTGCTCGATTTCATCTCCACCGACATGGGGCAGCGCATAGTGCGCGAGCGCCACGGATTACGCAACGGCAATGCGGTGTCGCTCGACTTGCCCAAAACGAGCTCGCAGGCTTACACGCCGCTGAAAACGGTCAACATGGACGACTTGGGCGAAGACGGCGAGTTCTCCTTCGACATCAACGATGACGGCTCTTCCGAGCGCATAAAAACTACCGGCAGCTATCACTTTGGCCGCGCCTTTGAGATGCAGCTCAACGGCACCCTCTACGACTTCAGCGTCAGCGCCAACTGGGGTGCCGGCACACTCTACATACTCAAATCCACCACCCAAGGCCTCCATGACCTGATGGTGGAAGACGGCTCCGGCATCCGCCAAATCTACAAATGGGACGGCGCCACCTACACCGAAGCCTGATCCTTTAGCGGCTGCGTGGTAGCTTTAGCGGCTGCGTGGTAGCTAATTTAGCTAAATTAGCTAATTTAGCGTGGCTGCTTAAGAGCTTGCAGCTTGCCATAATTTTGGTGCAGGCGCAGGCTTTAGCCGCGAACATCCGGCGCAGGCTTTAGCCGCGTATATCGTCGCTAAAAAAGCTAAACCCCGGCCTCAAACGCCTCTCAGCGCTTTTGCGCCTCGCGCGCCGCAGCCTGAATATTCTTTATCAGCGCCTGTGAGGAGTATGTAGCCCCAGTCACCGCGTCTACCTTCTTCGTGGCAGCCTGCTTGGCCGTCAGTCCAATGAATTTCTTCACCAGCCCGCTCCGCTCCACACGCTGAAAATATGACGGCGTCTCGTGGTTCGGCAGCAGCTTGATGTCCGTTATCTTGCCCTTGCTGAACGTTACCGACACCGGCACCGGACCACGGTAGCCGCGTATGTTGCGGCAAAGCTCGGTGGTGGTTATGGTGAACGTCGACTGTTTGGTCTGATTGCGTCCTTTGCTGTTCATGCACAGAGCAGCGCCGGCTATCAGCACGCCGGCCATAACTGTGCGGAGTAAGGTATTGATTCTCATCTGTAGTATGATTTTTTCACCGCAAAATTAATAAATTCTCTTTTTTTGGCCAAAACAGAGTATCGTTACGCAGAAAAGCATTATCTTTGCAACAAAGCCGCAAGGCTCTTCTCCTCCCTTAACCTAAACACCACAAAACCTAACGACCTTAAACCTGCGCCATGCCAAAAAAACCGTATACCTACACACGCGCCGAGATAGAGAAAAACCGGCGTCTGCTTGAACTGCTGTCGCAGAAATTCCCCACCATTCAGTCAGCCTCCACAGAAATCATCAATCTCGAGGCCATACTCAACCTGCCCAAAGGCACCGAGCATTTTGTGGCCGACATACACGGTGAATATGAGGCCTTCCGCCATATTCTCAAAAATGCCTCCGGCAACATCAAACGCAAGGTAACGGAGCTCTTCGGCGCCAGCATGCGTGCCGACGACATCAACCAGCTATGCACCCTCATCTATTATCCGCGTCAGAAACTCGCCCTGCTGCGCAACAGCGAGCCCGACATGGACAATATCTACCACATCACCCTGCATCAGCTTGTTCAGGTGTTGAGGCGCGTATCGTCGAAATACACGCGCTCAAAGGTGCGCAAGGCCCTGCCCAAGGAGTTTGCTTACATCATAGAAGAGCTGCTGCATGAGGCTCCCAGCGGCGAGAACAAACAGAACTATTACCGCGGTATCCTCGACACCATCATCTCCACCGGCCAGTCAGAGCCCTTCATAGAGGCCATCTGCGAGGTGATTCAGCGCCTCAGCATCGACCGCCTCCACATCCTCGGCGACGTCTACGACCGCGGCCCCGGCGCCCACATCATCATGGACACCCTGCAGCATTACCGCGACTACGACATACAGTGGGGCAACCA
>FR897844.1:490-14688 GCA_000437495.1 Prevotella sp. CAG:485 | reverse complement strand
CGCTCTGTGGATGGGTGCCGCCGCCGGCAACGAATGTTCCATCGCCAACGTGCTCCGCATCTCGCTCCGTTACGCCAACATGGAGACCCTGGAAGACGGCTACGGCATCAACTTGGTGCCCCTGGCCATGTTCGCCATGGAGACTTACGGCGACGACCCCTGCGAGGTCTTCAAGCCCAAGGTGAAGGCTGAGGAGAACAACATCTCGCAGAAGAATCAGCGCGTCATCTCGCAGATGCACAAAGCCATCTTCGTGATTCAGATGAAGCTGGAGCACGACATCATCGCCCGCCATCCGGAATGGCACATGGACGACCGCAACCTCCTCCACCGCATCGACTTTGAAAAGGGCACGGTGAATATCGACGGCCAGGATTATCCCATGCCTGACCTCAACTTCCCCACCGTTGACCCCGCCGACCCCTACCGCCTCACCGATGAGGAAGAACAGCTCATCAACGGCCTGGTGCACTCCTTCCGCGTCAGCGACAAGCTTCGCAGCCATATCGGCACCATGCTTCAGCACGGCTCCATGTACACCATCGTAAACAGCAACCTCCTCTTCCACGCCTCCATACCCCTCAATGCCGACCGAACCATGAAAGAGGTGGAGATTCGCGGCCATAAGTATGCCGGCAAGGAGCTGCTGCAACAGACCGAGCTGCTGATGCGCGCACCCTTCACCCGCGACGTGGCGCCCGAGTATCTCGACTTCGCCCGCGACTATTACTGGTATCTGTGGTGCGGTCCCGACTCGGCGCTTTTCGACAAATCGAAGATGGCCACCTTTGAGCGCTACTTCCTCACCGACAAGGGCGTGCGCCACGAAGAGAAGGGCTTCTACTACACTCTGCGCGAGGATGCCGAGGTATGCGATATGCTCCTCGATGCCTTCGGCGTGCAGGGCGAACACCGCCATATCATCAACGGCCACGTGCCCGTAAAGGCCGGCAAGGGCGAGCGTCCCGTCAAGGCCAACGGCAAGATGATGGTCATTGACGGCGGATTCGCAAAAGCATATCACGACACCACCGGCATTGCCGGCTATACGCTCGTTTACCACAGCAGAGGCTTCCAGCTGGTGCAGCATGAGCCCTTCACCAGCGAGGAGGATGCCGTTACCACCGGCAGCGACATCGTCTCCACAGTGGAGATTGTGGAGCTTAACTCCGCCCGCGTCTGCGTGCGCGACACCGACATAGGTCGCGTGCTCCAGGGCCAGATTGACGAGCTGCGTATGCTCCTTGCCGCTTACCGCAAAGGTCTCCTCCAGGAGAAACTCTGACCAACAAAGTTAAAAAAAGGTTAACAAGAAATTTTTGCTGTAACCATCACCTGAGCAAAAACGTTAATAAGACAAAGGGGCCTGATGAAGGTGTCGATAGATAGTTTTTTTAGATTTTTGTTTAGATGATGAATAGAATCGGAGAGGGTGTGTCAGCAACCGAATGACACATCCTCAAAAATTTTTTGTACCTTTGCCATATACACAAACATAAATCGAATATCATGGCAGAGCAAAAGACTTTCGGCACCCGGATAGGGCTGATAGCAGCCACCGTAGGGTCAGCGGTGGGATTAGGTAACGTTTGGCGCTTCCCGGCCGAAGTGCAACAGGGCGGTGGCGCCGCTTTCCTCATCATTTACATTGGCTGTGTAGTCTTGCTCGGCCTGCCGGTGATGCTCAGCGAGATGGCTCTGGGACGCGCCGGCCGCACCGATGTGGTGGACGTCTTCACCCGTTTCTCGCCCCGCAAACCCTGGTGGGTGGCCGGCGGCATCGCCCTGTTCGCCTCCTACCTCATTCTCTGCTTCTACATGGTGGTGGCAGGCTGGACGCTCGAATATCTCTGGGAATCGGTCAACGGCAACCTCTTCGCCGGTGTCAGCTCACAAAGCCTCGAAAGCGGCTTCCACGCCAAAATGGAGAGCTTTATCTGCTCCGACTTCGGACCCCTCACCGCCACATATATCATGATAGTGCTCAACCTTGGCGTGTTGCTCATGGGCGTGCGCAAAGGCATTGAGAGGGCCGGAAACATAATGATGCCGGTGCTGTTTGTGCTGCTGCTCATCTTCGTGGTCGTGGCCCTGCAGATGCCGCGCGCCAAAGAGGGTCTGGCCTATTTCCTCAATCCCGACTGGAGTCAGATTACCCCTTCCACCGTCATCGACGCCTTAGGGCAGGCCTTCTTCTCGCTCAGCCTCGGCATGGGCATCCTCATCACCTACGCCGCCTATTATCCGCATCAAACCAACCTGGGGCGCACAGCCTGCACCGTGGCCGGACTCGACCTGCTCGTGGCCTTCATGATGGGCATAATCATCTTCCCGGCCGTGATGAGCTTCGGCCTGGAGGGCGACGGACTGAGGGGCACCACGCTCGTCTTCGTTACCTTGCCCGAAGTCTTTGCCTCCATGCCCGCGCCGCAGCTCTGGGCCATACTCTTCTTCCTGCTGTTGCTGTTGGCGGCACTCACCAGCACCATATCCATTTCCGAGGTCAGCGTGTCGTTTGTCTGCGACCGCTTCGGCCTGAGCCGCACCAAAGCCTGCCTTGTGGTGCTTGCCCCCCTGTTCATCCTCTCCGCGCTCTGCTCCCTCAGCTTCGGCTCATTGGCCGACATTCAGCTCTTTGGCCGAAACATCTTCGATTTCCTCGACATGCTCGCCACCAACATCTGCCTGCCCCTGGCCTCCATGCTCACCTGCATCTACATCGGCTGGAAAGCGCCGCGCAACCTCCTGCCCGACCAGCTCACCAACAACGGCACCATACGCCTGCGCGTGTACCCCGTCATCCTGTGGATAATACGCCTTGTGGCGCCGGCTCTCATCCTCCTCATCTGGCTCAGCAACTTCCTAAATTAGCTAAATTAGCTAAAATAGCTACCATAGCCCGCAAAAGCAAATCAGCCAAAGCAGCGCCTGCTGCTTTGGCTGATTGCTTTAGCTCTCTAACCCTTACCGGGCTATGTGCCTTGTAGTGTTGCGGCGGCCTGAGGCCGTGGTGGATACAGTTATTATCAGCGTGCCCGGTTCGGGGTTCGTCACCTCCGTGCCGTCGGGCAGATAATGGCGCATGCTTACCACCGGGTCATTGTCGGCGTCGAGAACGGAGATACCCGTCTTGCAGTCGAACTCATAAGTGCGGCTGAAAGCACCGCAGGTGGCTGTGAGCGTTGCCGTGCCCTGGCCTGCCGGATAGCAGCGGCCGTCAGAGATACGCAGGTTGCCCGTAGCGCTCCATACCACACCCTCAAGCATACCAAGCGGGAAGCTGTGGTTCACCGATTTGAAATTGTCGTTGGGTGACAGAGTGAAGTAGGCTGCGTAAGCCTTTGCTGCCGACACCGTGTCGAGACCCGCAACCATAGGCTTGCAGTTGGCGTTCTTCACAAAGCCGGTGCCCAAGGCTGCCGTCATCAGCGCCCTGTCGGAGATGGCTTTCGCGTCCGTGAGCTTGTCGTCAAGGTCGAACTGAGCCTGCGTGTAATAGCAGTTCTGCACCGTGGGTGCCCCGCTGCCCGTGGCCATTTCGCCAATCACATTACCCGCATACTGAGCGCGATAAGAATCAGAGCCCGAGAAGTCTATGGCGCCGTCGTTGTAGCAGTTGGTGGCCGTAACAGCCTTTGCGTTACCCGCCAGACCGGCCACATAACGCTTGCCCGATATGGTGCCCTCGTTGTAGCAGTTCAGCACCGTGGTGGCGCCCGAGTAGGAGTTGGTGATACCGGCCGCGCCGCCGTTGATGGTGGCTGCCGTGATATGGCCGGCGTTGAAGCAGCCAGAGAAATGAGTGCCTGCCGTGCTCAGATAGCCCGCTATGCCGGCCACATAGCCGTTGCAGCTGATGGCGCCCGTGTTATAGCAGTTCTCGAACATGGCATACGGGTCGCTGCCCGACACCGTGGCGCTCACCTCACCGGCGATGCCGCCGTTGCGCATACCCTTCGGTTCTAAGTCGGCGAAGTTGGCGCAGTTCTTCAGCGTGTTGTACGCCTTCACATAGCCTGCAATGCCCGCGATGCGGTTGATGCCGCTGATGACGCCGTAGTTGCGGCAGTTCTGAATCATATTGGCCTTCAGCGACGTGGTGTTGGCCGTTTCGCCAACTATGCCGCCGGCCGAGTAGTTGCGTGCCGTTACCTCGCCGTAGTTCACACAGCCGTCGATGGTAGTTGCCGAGTAGGTGCTGCCGGCGATGCCGCCCACAGCGTTGTTGTTCGACGACATGGTTACAAGGCCGTGGTTGACACAGTTCGTGGCCGTGCCGCTGAGCTGACCGGCTATGCCGCCCGCGTAAACCTCTATGGGCTTGGGAGTGCCTGTCTGAGTATATTCCTGGGGTGCCGTGCCCGTTACCGTGCCGTAGTTGACGCAGCCCGTGATGACCGGGTTGCCCGTGGTGGCCGAGTATCCGGCTATGCCGCCGGCATATTTCAGACCCTCAACAGTGGCGCGGTTGGTGCAGTTCTCTATGCGGCCCGCCGGGTTTACCAGACCTGCTATGCCGCCCATGTGCTCACCCTTGCAGGTGGTGAAAAGAACCGTCGATTTAACGCCTGCTATGCGGCTGGTGGCGTCGGTGGTGATGTTGCTTACCGTGCCGTTGACAGTACCTGCCAACAGACCGCCGTTGAGGTTGGCCTGCAGGTTGAAGCCCTTAAGACTCAGGTTCTTCACTATGCCGCCCTGGGCCACGCCGCCGAAGAGTCCGTGCGAGTTGACCTCCGTGGTGGCTTCCGCCTGGCTGGTGATGTTGCTGACGCTGTGGTTGCGGCCATCGTAGCTGCCCCCGAACCAGTTGCCGTCAGCGCCCGCCTGTACGAACGGGGTAGAGGCGAAGTCTATGTCGGCGTTCTGAACAAAGTATTTGCCGATGAAGTTGGTGGCGCCCTCCTTCATGTAGGTGCCTATCTTGTTGAAGTCGGCTGCCGAAGCCACCACAAACGGGTCAGCCTCCGTGCCTGTGCCGCTCAGCACATAAGGCATGAACTGCAGAGCCAAAGGGCGCGAGAAGCCGTTGGCGGTGAGCGTTACAGTCGACGAGCAGATGGCCGTGGAAGCCGTGTTGGCCGATACGTTGTTGCCGCTGATGGTTACCGCGCCCGTGTTCGACGACGTTGCCGTGAGCTGCATTGCCGTGCTCAGAGTGCCGTTGCGGAAGTCCTTGGCCGTCTGGCCCTCCGGCATCACGATGTAGCTTGCGCAGGCGGCCATCACAGCCGGTTCGTCGGCAAGAGCCGTGTTGATGGGGTAGTACCCGGCGCGGTAGGTCCAGCCCGTGGCGCCAAGCCATGCCTCGCCGTTGACGAACTCTGCCGTGGTGAGAGGAATGCCCCACGTTACGTCCTGGTTATTGGCCGCGCGGCAGCCCGCAAACTGGCTGTCGTAGGCACAGTCCTGCATGGCCGGGTTGGAGCTGAGCTGTAAGTTGTGGCCTATCAGCGCGCCGCACAGAGTCATGTCGGCGGCGCCCACAGCACCCGCGTTGTAGCAGCTTACAATGTTGCCTGCCTTGTGGCCCGTGGAGGTGAAGCCCGTGAGGCCGCCGCTCTCGTTGCCGTCGCAGTATACGCTGCCGAAGTTGGCGCAGCGCGTCATATCGCCCTGGTTAGTGCCGGCGATGCCGCCCGTGTTCTGCACCTCGGCGAAAGTGGAGCTGATGCCGTCGTTGAAATGGCGTGCCGTTACCGAGCCCGTGTTTACACAGTCCGTGAGGCGTGCTATGCAATAGCCTATGATGCCGCCGGCCTCGTCGCTGTTGCTCAGCACATTGCCCGTGTTCACACAGCGTTCCACAAAATTGTCAACCCCGTTGTTGTCGGGATTCGAGCGGCCTACGATGCCGCCCACCGTGCCGCCCAGACACGTTATGTCAGCACCGTTGTAGCAGTCTGTTATCTGCACGTCGTTGCCCGTGTATCCGGCAATCGAGCCAACATAGTTATAGCCGCGCACCATACCGTTGACGATGCGCACATTCTTGATGCGTGCGCCGGCGCCCAAGGCACCGAACAGACCCACATTCTCGGCCGAGCCGTTGGCTGCCGTGTAGCTCAGAGCCACGCCCTTGTCGTCGAACTTCACACGGTCAATCTTCACATTGCTGATGGTGTGGTTATTGCCGTTGTAGATGCCGGCAAACCAGTAAGTGCGTTCCGGGTAGTTGGTACCCGTCTGCACGCAGGCAATGCCCTCGAAGGGCTCGTTCTTCATGTCTATGTCGGCCGTCTGGCTGAAGTATTTGCCTGTGTAATGCTCCTGTGTTGAGCCGTTGCACATACTTGCCATGTTCTGCAGGTCGACAGCCGTGGCTATGATGTACGGGTCAGCCTCCGTGCCGCTGCCGCTGAAGAGCACCGGTATCTTGGTCAGTGGCACCTGGAGCGTGTAGCTGCCGTTGACCAGCGTAACGACTGCGCTGCTCACCTTCTTGGCGTCGCCGCAGAGGATTTTGCCGCCCGAGATGCTGAACACGTTGCTGCCCTCCTCGTTCTTAACAGTGGCCGTTATGGTGCCCTGCGTTGATATGGAGGCCTCAGTGCCGAACTCCTGTGCTGAAGTGCCTTCGGGGAAGAGGATGTAAGTCTGGGCTGCCGCCAGCGTCAGTGCCGGCTGCAGTTTCGGGCGCACATACAGCCCCTGTTCGGCCTGCCAGAAAGTGGGGTCAAGGCCTGCGGGCAGTGTGCCGCCGGTGAGTTGCTGAGTGGTGAGACCCGTGATGCCCTGTGCCTCTTTGAACCCGGCTGCCATGGTGCCCCACAGCGACGTGTCGTAATAGTTGTTTTCAGACACTATGGAGGGCGAGTAGAGGTTTCCGGCCACGGCGCCGCGGTTGTTCATCGACGGGCAGTCAACGTAGCCGAGAGCCACGTTGCCGCGCAGCTGCACCTTCGACGAGCTGGAGCTGCGGCCCGTGATGCCGCCGGCATACTGGTTGCTGACGCTCACCACGCCCCCGTTGAAGCAGTTGGTGATGACGCCGCCTGCCTGCCAGTAGCCCATGATGCCGCCGCCACCCTCCTGCACTCCCTCGGCGCGCGAGCTGTGGAACGAGTGCAACTCGATGCGGCCCGTGTTGATGCAGTTGGTTATGGTGCCGTAATAAAGGCCGCCGGTGATGCCGCCTGCGTAGCGGTAATTGCAGTATACCGTGCCGGTGTTTTGGCAGTCGGCAACCGTCAGCGTGGTGCTGCTCGTGGCGCTGCAGTCGCCCACGATGCCGCCGGCGTAGTCGGAATAGGAGCGCACCGTGCCGGCCGATGAACAGCCGCTAACCGTGGAACCCTGCGACATACGTCCTACCACCATGCCTACCTTGGAATAGGAGGTTACGGAGCAGGAGGCGTCAAAGTGCAGATTCGTCACCGAACCCTTTTCCAGAATGCCGATGAAGCCCGTGTATTGGCGCGAGCCTCGGGTAGTGGTGTTGCTTGACGTGCTTATGGAGCCGTCGTCCTTAAACACCATGCCGTTGATGGTCAGGTTGCTGATTTTGTGGCCGCGGCCGTCGATGTTGCCCGAGAATTTCCACGACGTGGTTGACGTGCGGTGGAAATTGGTTACGGCGCCGATGCCCAGGAAGGTGGTGTCGTGCTGCATATCTACGTCTGCCGTAAAGGCAAAGTAGAGTCCGGCGCACACGTCGCCGCCCGCCTTTGTCTGGTTGTTGGTGGCCGTGGTACCGTCGTCGGTGCCGTTCACGTACTTGGCCAGAGCCAGCACATCAGCCTTTGAGGTGATCAGATATGGGTCTGTCTGAGTGCCGCTGCCGCTCAACGGTGGCGCCGCCTGCATTCCCAGTCCTCCGATCATGAGAACTGCTGCCAACGCCGCTCTCCGGTAAAGGGTCTTGTTCATGGATTTGTTGATTGTTCGGCCTGCCGGGTTGAAGCGCGGCCGGGTTTATAAATTGTATTTGGTTATTTTCGGGTAAGACGGGATGTTGATTTATGTTATGTTTGCACCCCAAAGGTACAACTTTTTTCACATTCTTGCAAATATTTTTACTAAAAAAGCAGAATAGTTAATCTGTATTAATTCTGAGGCGCAAAAAAAATTTCAGATATTCCCCCTTCTGACGACCACGATGCCCGCTCTGCCGAACCTCTCGGCAGCCGCTGAACGGGCGGCGCAGGCGTTTGAAAATATCTAAAAAAAGCTTAATTAGTGTGGCGCCCGGCAGGCCGTTAAACGCATATTTATTAACTTTGCAGGTGAGGGGCTAAGCGTGAGTTCCGTGCCCCGCAAACCGAAACGATTTGTAACAATGCTGAAAAAAATACGTGTCGCTCTGGCGGCTCTGTTCTTCCTGGGCATCACAGCCCTGTTGCTCGATTTTACCGGCACGCTCCATGCGTGGCTCGGGTGGATGACGCGCATACAGCTCCTCCCCGCCGCCATGGCGCTCAACGTAGGCGTCCTCGTTGGCCTCGCAGTGCTCACCCTGCTCTTCGGCCGCGTCTATTGCTCCGTAATCTGTCCGCTTGGGGTGATGCAGGACATATTCTCGCGCTTCCACCGCCGCCGCAAAGCCCGTTTCCGCTTCTCTTACACCCCGGCGCATAACTGGTGGCGATACACCATCTTCGGCCTCTTTGTGGTGGCAATCATCTGCGGCATAGGCTCTTTTGTGGCGCTCCTGGCGCCTTACAGCTCTTACGGCCGCATCGTCAACAATCTCTTCGAGCCTCTTTACCGCCTCGGCAACAATCTGCTGGCATATTTTGCCGAGCGTGCAGACTCCTACGCCTTCTATCATGTTGACGTTTGGGTGAAGTCGCTGCCGGTGTTCATTGTGGCCGCCGTTACCTTCGTGGCTCTTTTCTTTGTGGCGTGGCGCCACGGTCGGCTCTACTGCAACACCATCTGCCCGGTGGGTACGCTATTGGGCTTCCTCAGTCGCTTCAGCATCTTCGGCATAAAAATCAACACCGACAAATGCGTCAACTGCGGCCTCTGCTCGCGCGGCTGCAAGGCTGAGTGCATCGACGGCAAGAACCATCGTGTGGATGCCTCGCGCTGTGTGGCCTGCATGGACTGCATCAACATCTGCAACGAGGGCGCCATCTCTTTCGGCCTGCGCGGCAAAGGGTTACGGATAAAAGGCATGGCACCGGAAGCCTCTTCCAACGGGCCGTCAGACCCGGGGCGCCGCACTCTCATCACCACCGGCATCCTCATGGGTGCCACGGCTGCCGTTACGGCGCAGACAAAGAAGGTAGACGGCGGATTGGCTATCCTCACCGACAAGAAGGTGCCCCGCCGCCAGACGCGCATTGTGCCTCCCGGCGCCATCAGCAGCGACCATCTCGCCGACCATTGCACAGGCTGTCAGCTCTGTGTCAACGCCTGCCCCAATGATGTGCTGCGACCCTCGGGCAACATCCTCACCTTCATGCAGCCGCAGTCGAGCTACGAGCGCGGGTACTGCCGCCCGGAATGTACTGCCTGCTCCGACGTATGCCCCGCAGGCGCCATCCTCCCCGTGACGCGCGAACAGAAAACGGCAATTCAGATTGGCCACGCGGTGTGGATAAAGAACAACTGTCTGGCCGTTACCGACGGGGTGGCATGCGGCAACTGTGAGCGCCATTGTCCGTCGGGTGCCATTCAGATGGTGCCGCTCGACGAGAACGACTTCTCCTCGCCCATGGTGCCGGCCGTGAACGAAGCGCGCTGCATCGGCTGCGGCGCCTGCGAAAACCTCTGTCCCGCTCGTCCCTTCTCCGCCATCTATGTGGAAGGTCACGAGCGCCACAGCAAAATTTAAGTCTAAGTATATGTCAAATAAGCAGATAACACGTCGCGAGTTCCTGAAACGCCTCGGTCTGGGAGGCGCCGTGGCAGGCACCGCCGCCCTGGTGGGTTGCTCGGCAAAAGATGCCGTTGCCGGCTCACAGGCAGCCCTCGGTCCCATCCCCAAAGATAAAATGACTTACCGCACCAATCCCTCAACAGGCGACAAGGTGTCGCTGCTCGGATACGGCTGCATGCGCTGGCCGACCATGTCGGGAGAAGCGGTGAAGGATAAAAATGCGTCGCCCGAGGAGGCCAAGCTCGACCAGAAGGCCATTAACCGCCTGGTGGATTTTGCGCTTGAGCACGGGGTGAACTACTTCGACACGTCGCCGGCTTATTGTCAGGGTCAGAGCGAACGGGCCACGGGTATAGCCCTCAGCCGCCATCCGCGCAACAAGTATTTCATCGCCACCAAGCTCTCCAACTTCGACCCCTCAACGTTCAGTCACGACGCCTCGGTGGCCATGTACCGCAACTCGCTAAAGGAGCTGCAGACGGATTACATCGACTATTATCTGCTCCACGCCGTGGGTATGGGCGACGACGGCATGGAGATGCTGCGCAAACGGTATATCGACAACGGCATGCTCGACTTCCTGCTCGCCGAGCGCGAGGCAGGCCGAATCCGCAATCTCGGTTTCTCCTATCACGGCGATGTGGCGGTGTTCGACTATCTGCTCGCAAACCACGACAAATACAAATGGGACTTTGTGCAGATTCAGCATAATTATTCCGACTGGCAGAACGCCGCCGAGGGTGAGACGAAGTCGGAATATCTCTACGGGGAGCTGCAGAAACGTGGCATACCGGCTGTTGTCATGGAGCCGCTGTTAGGTGGCCGTCTGGCCTCCGTGCCCGACGCTGTGGCCGCGCGTCTGAAACAGCATGAGCCGGAACGCTCCGTGGCCTCGTGGGCCTTCCGCTATGCCGGCACAATGCCCGGTATCCTCACCGTGCTCAGCGGCATGACACACATGGAACACCTGCAGGATAACCTCCGCTCGTTCTGCCCGCTGAAACCTCTCACCGACGCCGAGATGCAGATGCTCTACAGTCAGGCCGCCGTGATTGCCAAATACCCTTATATCAACTGCAATCAGTGCCAGTATTGCATGCCCTGCCCCTACGGACTCGACATACCCGGCATCTTCGGCCATTACAACAAATGTCTCGACGAGGGCAACATAGCGACCAACCGCCGCGACCCGGACTATGCCCGCGCGCGCCGCGCCTACCTCATCGGCTACGACCGCGCCGTCGACAAAGAGCGCCAGGCCTCCCGCTGCATAGCCTGCGGCACCTGCCTGCCTCACTGTCCCCAGCGCATCGACATCCCCCTGCAGATGCAGCAAATCGACGCCTACACCGAGCACCTCCGCACCGACACCTGATCCCCCCCCAATGTTGCGCATCCCCACATTGCTGCGCCGCGCCGTATGCGATGTGATGGCTATTTCTTGTTCATTTTGCCGGTGATCATCAGGTCGCCTTCCTCGGTGATGTAAATGCTAATGTCCCATCCGCAGGATACTGTTTTTACCCGGTCGGCAATCTTCACCGGAGTGTAGCGGTCAGTTGTTGTGCCGTCGCCAAGCTGACCGTCTTTGTTTCCTCCCCATGCCCAAAGAGTTTCATCAGTTTTCAGAACCATAAAAAATTTTCCACTGGCGGAAACCTCCTGGTAGTTGCCTTTGGCGGCGGAAGTTACAGTGATGGCGAAGAAGGCGAGAAGACAGAGAAGCAGGCGTAAGCGCATATTTGTTGATTTTGGGGTTGACATAAGTTGTTAGTTCGAAATTGTTTCTTTTTACAAATGTAATAAAAAGCCTCCGTTCGCCCAAATCCGCGGTCATACGGGCGATGGCAAAAAACCGGACAGCAGGCCGGGTCGGTGAGGGCGTTGCTGTCCGGTATGTATGGGGGTCGCGGGGCGTTACCGTATCATGATGCGCTGCGTATATGCCTGTGTGGCAGTGAGTACGCGCACTACGTAGATGCCCGGTTGGCTGTGGCTCATGTCGGCTACGGCGGTGGTGCCGTCGATGCGCACGCCGGTGTTGACGCGCATGCCGCGCATGTCGTACACCTCCATGCCGGTGATGGTCTCCGGACAGGTGGCCACGGCTTCGTCGCCCGTCAGCATTACGCTGAACTCATCGCCGGTGAGCATCTTTATGCCGGTGGTGGTGACGGTGAAGGTGGCCGAGGCCAGGAAGGCGTTGCCGTTGGCAGGCTTGTAGTTGAGCAGCAGGGTGTATTCCTTGTCCTTTTCGGCGGCCATGAAGGGGAAGGAGCAGGTGATGTGCTTTGTTTCGCCGGGTGCCAGAATAATGGCCGGTGTGGAGCCGCTGTAGAGCGCTGTGCTGCCTTCGCGGGCCCAGAACCATATTGGCTTCATGTAGTAGCCCGAGGTGGCGGTAACGTCGAGGCTGAAGGTGATGTTGGTGGCGTCAACCGCTGTGCTGTTGGCCACAACAAGGTTCTTGGCCGTCATCTTCATGGTGGTCTGGTTGGTCTCGGCCGTTACGGTGGCAAAGGGGCTGAGGCGCTCGTAGCCGTCGGCGGTCTCCCTAACGAAGGCAATCTTATATGTTGTGCCGGCGGTGAGGGAGGTGGGTACGTCGGTAACCATTTCCATGTCCTGAGTTTCGTTGGCCGGCACATCCACGGTCATTTTCTCGGAGATGGAGGTCATGGTCTCGTTGCTGTTGAACCAGCCAATGTACACGTCGTCGTAATATTCTTCGGAGCTGCTGTTGACGTACTTGCCCTTGACGGCGCAGGTGCCGCCCACGAAGGCCGGGGTGAGGGCTGCCAGTTCGGTAACGCTGATGTTGGCGGCGCTGCCGTTGATGAGGGTCTTGGTGCCATTGCTCACACGCAGTTTGTATTTGTTGCGCACGGTTGAAAGCACGTATGCGTCAGCCTCAGACGTGCTGCCGTCCTCCTCCTGGAAGACGTTGTAGGGGATGATGCTGTAGACACCGTCGGCCATGGTCGAGGGCAGCGTTGTGGTCTGCGACCGGAAGCCGTAAGCGGGTTTGAGGCTGGTGGTGGTGCTGCTTGCCGAGGTGTAGGTCTTGCCGTTGTCGCCAACGTAGCGGAACATATAGCTGACGCGCGGTATTACGGTGCTGGCAATGCTGCCGCCGAAGCCGGTAAGGGTAAGACGGGTGCCCGACAGCGCCAGGGTATAGCCCGAGTTGTAGTCAACGCCTCTGAAGGGCTTTTCGCCGGCGAACTTAGGCTGCAGGTCGAGGATGGCAGTCTGGCCGCGGTTGAAGCCGCCGCTGCCGCCGCCGATGCCTAACGAGCCGGGGTCAAGGGCCGTGAGCAGGAAGTAACCGTCGGACGAGCCGCCCCAGCCCCAGTTGAGGTGGAAATAGCCGTTGCCCTGATAGCCGTCGACAACAAAGGCATGACCGCCGCCGTCGCCGCTGCCGCTGTAGTAAACCGGGTGTCCCCGCTTGAGCGAGCCGTAGACCTGATCTTCCCATTCATAGAGGGTGAAGGTGTTGCGGTCGAGATGACGGCTCGACGGCGAATAGCTGAAATACGTAACCAGCGCCGGCAGCACATCGCGCGAGTAGGCGCCCGACGAGCTTTCGTTGTACATCATGTTTACGCTCACACCGCAGGCACGCATCAGCGTGGCCACGGCGTTCTTCTCCTTCTCGGTAGACGCGGAGGTATAGCGGTGAGTCATCTGCGACCAGGCGAAAGTGGTGGCGCCGAAGTCGAATGAGTTGGTGATGTCTTTGTAGACGTAAGAGTGCGAGCCTGTGCCCTTTGCGGGAGCTTTCCAGAAACGCAGCAGCTGAGCCATGGCGGTGGCCACGCAGCCTGTGGGCGCCGTCTTGGTGTTGTATACCGGACACTGGGCGTTGTAGGGAGCCGACTGGTTCCACAGCGTAAGTACCAGCGGCGCAATGAAGTCGCGCTGCGGACGCGCCATGGCCACCGTCTTCACGGGCGCCTTGCGGGCCTCGTCGATCTGGCGGGCATACCCTTCGAGCCACCACTTCATCTGCGGGGGCAGCGAGGCATAGTTGAACGAGCCGCTGTCGCTGTAACCCAACACGGGAGCGGCCACATCGTCGGCCGACGCGATGACGAAGCCCTGAGGCGTGTTGAAGGCATAATAGGCCGGAGTGGCCGTTTCCGTGCCTGCGTAGGCAAACTCCAGAGGAGCCGCGGCATAACGGCTGCCGCCCTCGGCTTGTTGTATGCGGCCCTTGGCCTGCTCCACATTGAGCGGAGCCGACAGCATGCTGAAAACGGTTATCAGCATGGCTGCCAAAAAGAGGTATAATCGTTTCATGCAGTTGATGAGTTTTCTCGTTACAGAAAGTAGATGAGTTTTCTCGTTACAGAAAGTTGATGAGTTT
>FR897844.1:0-371 GCA_000437495.1 Prevotella sp. CAG:485 | reverse complement strand
TTAACCAAATTTTTCTGATTGGCAAACCCCTGCCTTTGACAACGCCCCTCCCCCCCCGCGATAACATTCTTGCACCCCGGAGTCTGTGATTTTCAAAACAAAAGCATTACCTTTGTAAAACGAAGCATTCATTGGATATGGAAGCAAATAACTCACAGTTGGTGATATATCAGACACCCGACGGAAATATGTCGATTGACGTTACCGTTGAGAATGAAACGGTATGGCTGAGTCAGGGACAAATGGCTGAACTTTTCGATAAAGATCAGTCGGTCATAGCACGTCATATCGCCAACGTTTTTAAGGAAGGAGAACTGGAGAAGGAGAGTAATATGCAAATTTTGCATAATACTTTCTCTAAGTTCAAACCC
>FR897843.1:81599-90744 GCA_000437495.1 Prevotella sp. CAG:485 | reverse complement strand
ATTAACATTTTTTGTGGAATGGGGTCTTTATTTGCAGGGGTGGAAAAAAGTGTGTAACTTTGAGCATCACTAATGCCATAAACACACACTTGTCATGAAACACTTTCACATTCTTCTTCTTGTGGCCATAGCGGGGAGTTGTTTTGCAGCTCCGCTGACACCTGAGCAGGCTCTGGTGCGTATGCGCGGAGCTCAGGAGGGCGCACGCTATGCCGCCGCAGCAAAGCCGGTATATGTCGAGGCAAAGGCCGAGCAACCGGCATATTATGTCTTCGCCCGCGATAACGGCGGCTTCGTGATTGCCTCCGGCGACGATTTGGCAGCTCCCGTGCTGGGCTATTCCAACTCGGCTTGGCCGGGCTATGACGCGCTTCCCGTGCAGCTTAAGGAGTGGCTGAAGGGGTATGCCGACGAGATTCAGTGGGCACGCTGTCAGCCCCTTCCTGCCTCGGGGGAGCGTATGGCGGCACAGCGCCCTCAGCGTACGGCGATTCCCCTTATGGTGCATGCTCACTGGGATCAGGATGCTCCCTTCAACAATAAATGTCCGGTAAAGGATGGCACGCGCTGTCCCACCGGATGCGTGGCAACGGCAATTGCGCAGATTATGCGTTTCTGGCAATATCCGGCCAAGGGGCAGGGCACAAACTCGTATTCGTGGAACAATACCACGCTGTCGATGGACTTCAGCACCGTAAAGTTCGACTGGAAGAATATGCCTTATATCCTCACTGATTCGTGGACTGAGGACCAGAATAACGCGGTGGCTACGCTGATGCAAGCCTGCGGTTATGCCATGGATATGGACTATGACACCAGCGCCTCCGGGGCGGTTACGGCTTATGCTGCCGACAGGCTGGTGCGCTATTTCGATTACGCCCCCTCGTCAACACATTACGACCGCAGCGGCTACGGCCTCTTTGAATGGGAAGATATGGTGTATGGGTCATTGGCAGCCGGCTGTCCGGTGCTTTATCACGGTTCAGGCTCGAGCGGCGGTCATGCTTTTGTGGTCGACGGCTATGAGAGCGACGGTTATTTCCATCTCAACTGGGGTTGGGGCGGCGTCAGCAACGGCTATTTCCTGCTCACAGCCCTTGAGCCGGCCAACTTCGGAATCGGCGGCGGTGCCGGCGGCTTCAACACCGGTCAAGGTGCCGTGCTCAACCTGAGGCCGAACTTTGAAGGCTCAACTCCGGAGTATATCATTACAGCGCAGGAATATACAACGACCCTGTCGGTAGATGCCATATCCTTCAAAGGCGGATTCTGGAACTATGGGGGTGCCACTATTCCAAGGGCTGCTTTCGGTGCCATTTTGGAGGACGCCAACGGCAACACACGCTATTTGCATTATTATACCTTCAGCAATCTGATTCAGTATCGCGGACTACGTGAATACAGCGTTTTAGTACCGTCGAATCTTCCCGACGGTCAGTACACGGTGAATCCGGCATATGCATACTCAAGCACCGGTGAGGGCGCAGCGAAGATGCCCGCACCTTCCTCGTGCAAGGACCATTATGTGCTCACGGCCGACAACGGCTCTTACACGCTCAATAAACTCAGCGACGCAGAAGTTACCGGCACAGCGCTGAAATTAGGTCCTAAGGTCTATCTCGGCGCCAAGAGCCGCCTTGAGGCAACCATCACCAACAGCAACCCAGTGGAGGTGTACAAAAACATTTATCTTGGCTGGTTTAACGCCTCATCCGACTCCTTCATGGGGGTTGGCGACGCCATGCTCACCGACATCCCGGCTGAAACAACCGTAACCTGGGACAAGAGCATCAAGATTCCCTCGCGCGTCTATTCCACGCCTTTCAGCTCTTACATCATCAACGCGCCGTTGACCTGCAAAGTGGCTCTCATGGTCAAAGACCCCGAGTCTACAAACAATGCTCCGGTTTACATCCCCATCACCGACAAGGTGGAGGTATCCATCCTTTCCGGCTCACCCACGGCAACGCTTACAAGCTCTAACCTCACAGTGGAGAATGCCTCGTCAGTCAACTCCATGGACGTGGCGCTCGACTTTGACCTGAAATGCACATCGGGCTATTTCGCCAACAACATTTCGGTGTTTGTGCTCGACGGCAACGGCAAATCGAAGATTAACTATAACACCCCCGACCATTACCTCAACGCAGGCGAGAGTAAACACGTGCGCTTCCGTTTCCCGTTCCCGGCCGGCGAGGCACAGCAGCGCTACCAGGTGCTCCTTAACTACAAACAGTCGCCTTCGTCGGGCAACAGTTACCTGGATAACGCCTACTTCACGGTTGGCACCACCGGCGTTGCCACCATTGAAGGGAGCACCAAGGCATGGATTGCCACATACGGCTCTACCGCCGTGGTTAGCACTCCGCAACCCATCGGCAGCGTCGAAGTATATGATATGCAGGGAATGCGCCGCAACGTGAGCGTGGAAGTCGACGGCACCCGAGCCACCTTGGAAGTGGCATCCCTGACCAAAGGCATCTACCTGGTGCGCGTAAACTGCCTCGGCGAGGCCTGTACCCTGCGCCTGGTAAAGCCGTAACTCCCTGCAGCACAACATATTAGAATACTGAGCCTAAGAACCCCGTTTTTACTGAAAAATCAGCGAGAGGGTGTATCGCGTGTTGATACACCCTCTCGATTGCAGTGTGAGATTTATCGTCGTTCTATTTTCTCCTTAAAAGTGTCAGCGGCTGAACACCTTGCGTGTCTTGCCGTTGCTGTAGCGGCAGATGTTGATGCCGGGCATGAGGCGGTCGCGGCGGTAACCTTCGATAGAGTAGATTTTCACTATTTCAGCGTTTTCGTCATCGATGTTGTTAACACCTGCAAAGCCGGTGATTTTCTTGAACTGTCGCCATACCGGGGCTGCTTTATAGGCTTCGAGAGCACTTTCAGGCACACAGAGTTCGCAGCTGTCGTAGAGCTCGTGGGGAGTCGGATTCCAGTCAAGCTTAACAGGCATGCCGATGATAGAGGTGGCGATGGCCTGAGGCACTGACGATCGGTTGGTGAGCTTGCGCAGAGGAGTCATAATCAGCGCCGAGTCGCCAATAGTAGTTACCGATGCGGGTATTACGAAGTCAGAAATCAGCTGTTCGCTGTAGAGGGCTTTGAAACCTATTTCCTGCAGACCTTCATTGAGCTCTATAGTAGCGGCACGTTTGTTGCCCTGGAAAGCTAAATTGCCGAGACGTTTGAGGCCTTTGCCGCATTTGATGTAAGTGGCGTTGGTGAGCGAGAAGCCGAAGTCGTCAATTTCCACCACCGTGTTGGGCACGTTGATGTTTTTGAGCGGGCAGAGCTGCCGACCTTTTCCAGACCCTCCTACAGGTTTGCTTCCTGCAGCCATGAGAACGAGAAGGCGCCTTTGCCTATTCTCTTCAGCGATTTGGGGAAGGTGAAGAAATAGAGCTTGGTGCAGCCGTAGACCATGTTGTCGGGGATGTAAGTAACACCTTCGGCAACGTTGATTTCGCCCAGAACGGCGCACTCAAAGAACATTACATCGCCCATCTTGGTGGCTGTGGAGGGGGTGGAGGCTTTCAGCAGCGAGTCGCAGCGCTGGAAGGCGGCGCCGCCGATGGAGTCAACGCCTTCGGGAATGATGGCTTCTTTGAGGCCTGAGCCGCAGAAGGAGTATGGGCCGATGGTGCGCAGCGAGGAGGGGAAGTTTATTGACTGCAGTTTCACAGCGTGCCAGAACGAGGAGCTTTCAAGCGTTACGGCGCCGGGAATCTGCACCTGAGCCAGACTCGGGCAGTTGTAGAAGGCATACTCACCCACAGTCTTGGTGCTTTGCGGAGCGTCTAATTTGGTGATGTTTTGTTTGCATAGCGCAGATAGGGAGCAATCGTCTCCACACCGGCCGGTACGCTGAGCTCTTTGGTGTTGGCCGTTACGGCAACGAGAGTCTTGGATGCCTTGTGCACCAACATGCCGTTGGAAACGGTGAAAGCCGTGTTGGCGGCATCGAGGTTGATAGCGTTGAAACTTGCATTGCCCTGGAACACGCCGTAGCCCAGATTGGTGAGGTTCTTGCCCAGAGTAATATCCTGCAGATTGCAGCTGCGGAAAGCGAAGTTGCCAATCTCCTTCAGCGATTCGGGGAGGTTGATTTTCTTGACCTTGGTGCTGTTTGACAGAGCGTAGGGAGCAATCTTCACTGTTCCGTCGGGGATGGTAACCTCTTCAGCCGTTGAGAGGCATTTGAAGAGGATGGCATAGTTTGCGCCGGGCTGCAGAGCGAACTGGAATTCGGCACCGGTCTCGCGGGTAGACGTGCGTGCCATGCCGAAGGCGTCGGTGTTGACCAGATATTCGGTGTTGACGGGCACGAATTCTTCTGCCGTTTGTGGCGAGAAGTGACGGGTATCCACCATGTCGGGGGTGATTTGAGCGGGTGCCATGATTTGGGCGGCGGCTCCTGCCGTTGCACCCATACACAACAGCACAGCCGCTGTTTTAAGAGTAGAAATTCTCATGATGTATTTTGATTATTGGTGTAAGTTCAGGGAATGATGAGCTTCCTTACCTTCTTGCCACGCACCTCGATATAGATGCCCGGCGCTGAGGGCTGTGCCACTTTTATTCCTTGCAGAGTGAAATACAGAGGCTCAGTCTGAGCGTCATCTTCAATGGCGTCAACACCTATAGTGTTGTCGACCGTGAAGTCGCAGCTTCCGAACCAGGCCTGAGAGTTGCCTATCAGATAGTTCGACACCACGTTGTATTTCTTGCCCTTTTCGCCCTGCGGGTATTGGAAGGTGTATACGAGGTGCTGTTGCTCCCCTTCGTCGAGGAAAATGAACGGAGTGAGCATCATAGAGCCCCAAGAGCCGGAGCCTTCGGCTTCGCGCACCCATACACGCAGTGGATTGGCGTAATAGCCTTTGGTGTATTTTGCGGTGATGTGAAGCGCCACGGCGGCGGTGTTTACAGAATCGGCATTCTCCACATAGAACTCTGTGGCCTTCAGCTCAATGTCGGAAGTATAGGGCAGCACATTTACGGGCACGGTGGAAGAGATGCTGAGGTATTCACCTGAGTTGTATTCATTGAGCACCTCAAGATGCATATTTACCGTGGCAGCCGGCAGACGGTCAGAGGGCGTTACGAGTGCTTCGAACGACACCGAGTCACCTTTCATAATGTCCACGGGATTAGTGTCGGAACGGAGCAGCAGTTTGCCGTTGTTGTCGGTGAAAGTAACATAAACGCCCGACATGAATTCCGTTTCACCACGGTTGGCAATGGTGGCACCCACCTTGAAATCGCAGTTGCGGTGAGGTGTGGTCAGCGTGCGCAGATTGGTTACCGTAACGTTGGTGTTTTGCTGTTGAGCCTCGAGCGTTCCCTTGCCGTTGGCCATAACTAACTGCCAGTAAGGCTTCATGGTGGCGGGCAGCAGCATAGGATACCATTTCTCCTCGCCGTTCACCTGCACTGCGAACGCCGGGCGCACGCGGTATGTGCCGTCGGGAAGCAACTCGGGCAGACGCCGGGCTATGGATGAGGTAGATGAGGCTATGGGGTAGTCCAGATAAGAGCCTGTGGCGTCGGCATATTGCACCGTACCGTTGGAGGCAATAACCTCAAATCCCACTTTCGCCTTAATGGCGTTGTTGCTCAGGTTCATGAAGCCGCCCACAAGCGAGAAGTTGCGACTTACGTTTGAGTAAGTCATCGTAGTACCTTCGAGCAGACCCATGGCGTATGTCATTGCAGCGCCAGAGTAAGAGGACTTTATGTTCACCACCGCAATCTGACCCGAGTTGAATCCGCCCGAGCCGCCGCCTATGCCGAGGGCCGACGGATTGAGGGCCGACAGCAGGAAGTAACCGTTGCTGAGGCCTGACCAGCCCCAGTTGAAGTGGAAATAGCCGTCGGCGCTGTAGCCGTCGCATACAAAAGCGTGTCTCACGGTGGCGCCTATGCCCGAATACAGCACCGGAGAGCCCGATTGCAGCGAGTTGTATATCAGGTTTTCCCAGTCGCTCAGAGTGTAGTAGATTCTGTTGACCGGCTGCAGCGACGGAGCATAGCCGAAGTAATTCACCAGTGCCGGCGCCCACAGATACACGGAAGCGCTGGTGGCTGCCGTGCCATATTCGCTGTTCACTGCATATCCGCAAGCCTTCATCAGCGTTGCCACAGCCGTCTTCTGGGCGGCGGTAGAGTTGGAGTTGTAAATGTCGGCCATGTTCTGCCAGTCGAACTGCAACGAGCTGAAATCAAGCGACATAGGCTGCCCGTTCCATAAATAAGAGACCTGCCCGGTGCCCTTCTGCGGATACTCGAAGTAGTTCATCACCTGAGCCAGCGCCGTAGCCACACAGCCCGTATAAGTTGGCTTGCCGTTGCTTTCGGGGCACAGCTCATTGTAGGGGGCGCCCTGATCTCAGAGTGTCGTCTCCATGGGCGCGATAGCCTGGCGCGAGTCTGTGCGGCGAATCGCGGCGCCTTTAGCCTCATTACCCGCTGCTTCGGCAATTTCGTGCGAATAGCAGTCGAGCCACCACTGCATTGCCGTCGGCAACGCGTTGTAGCTGAATGAGCCCTGCGGCACATAGCCTAACAGAGGCTGCGCGCAGTCGTTGGCCGATACTATGGCGAAACCACCCTGAGGAGCATTGATAGCATACCATGTTGCATTGCCCTGCAGAGAGGCCGTATAGGCCGGAGAGGTGTTGCCCGCCAGAGCGATGCCTGCCTTTGCATGACTTTGTTCAAGCCTCTGCAACGCCTTCTCCGGACTGAGGGGTTTCGCCTGCATAGTCGCGGTGAACGTGCAGGCGGCGAAGATTGTGGTAAGGAGTAAACGTATTTTCATAATCCGGTTAGCTTGTGGAAAAATTATTGCTTTGTCAGAATAATCCGCAGGGCAGATTAATGTAATTTCCGGTTCTTCCGGTGATTATTGGATTAAGCCACCTGACGGCTGTGGACGTAGTCCGACCTTATTCTGAATCTATTTTACTTTTGTTCAGGGCAAAGGTAATACGGGAAAAATAATTTTGCAAAAGAGCAATGACAAAATTCTGCATAAAATTTAAATATCTTTAACTACTTAAAAAAATAACGCAGCTATTGGCGGTGAATGCAATATTTGTATAACTTTGAGTAAGCAACTTGTGCGCAGATAGCTGAAGTGGATCAATCTAATGAAGGAATGCTTTGCCACCAAGGTCTGTTTTGAGAATTGAATAAGCTAAGATGATGAATTTGAAACATTTGCTCAAAGAGCCATTTGAATTGCCCGACAGGATATTGAAAGTGCTTGAGGAAAACTCGGAGTTTGTGAGTTTTCTGAAAAATCAGGAAATAATACGTCCGGGCGATACAGATGTTGATTTCTATATCATAGCTTCAGGCCTTGCACGCATTTATCATCGGCCGGAAGGGGAGGATGGCCGCGATGAAAACCTGCTTTTCGGAGAGAGGGGCAACATTGCCGTCTCACCCACCAGTTTCATGCTTGGCTGCCCGGCCGTTATGGGCATTGCGGCCGTAACGAAGCTCACGGCATATAAAGTGAAAGGAGAAGTGGTGAAGGAGCTGTACCGCACAGACGCCACTTTCTGCCGCTGGCTTTTGGAACTCTCTATGTTGCAGTTGGCCTACCTTGAGATACGCTATCAATATCTGGCACCCCGCGACGCTTATCAGCGTTATCTCAACTTCATGCGCTTCAAAACAAAGTCGTTCATACGCAGAGTACCCGGCTATCACATAGCCTCATATCTCGACATCTCACCTACCACCTTATCACTGCTAAGAGCCCGTTATGCCCACGACGAGGAGAAGAAGGTGGAATATGACAAAGAATTCCTCGACGCAATAGGCATGACCGGTCTGGCGCCTGAATAAGCCCTAAATATAGCTTTCAAAGGCACGGCTGCCTGAACTTTTATTGAGGCGGAGGGCGGAAATTCTAAATTTATGCTTATCTTTGCAGCATGAGTTCTCCATATATAGTTTCGGCACGCAAATACCGGCCGTCGACGTTTGCCTCGGTAGTTGGGCAGACGGCTCTTACACGCACTTTGAAGAATGCCATTGATTCAGGCAGACTTGCGCAGGCATATCTGTTCTGCGGGCCTCGTGGCGTGGGCAAGACGAGCTGCGCGCGTATCTTCGCCAAGACCATAAACTGCGAGCATCGTACCGCCGACGGTGAGGCTTGCGGCGAGTGCGCTTCGTGCCGCGACTTTGAGCGTGGCGTAAGCTATAATGTGATAGAGCTTGACGCCGCCAGCAACAACGGCGTCAACGAGATGCGGTCGCTTACCGAACAAGTTCAGGTGCCACCGGCCACAGGCCATTACCGAGTGTTCATCATCGACGAGGTGCACATGCTCTCTACCGGCGCTTTCAACGCCTTTCTCAAGACCTTGGAGGAACCGCCGTCGTATGCAGTCTTCATTCTGGCCACCACGGAGAAGAACAAGGTGCTGCCCACCATTCTGAGCCGTTGCCAGACTTACGACTTTGCCCGTATCACCGAGCGCGACATAGCCGCTCAGCTGAAGCGCGTGGCCGATGCCGAGGGTATTGCCACTGAGGCTGAGGCCCTTGAGGTGATAGCCCGCAAAGCCGACGGTGCCATGCGCGACGCCCTGAGCATCTTCGACCAGGTGGCGGCGGCCTCAAACGGCGATGTAACGTATCATGCTGCCATTGAGAACCTCAATGTGCTCGACTATGAGGTCTATTTCCGGTTCACAGAGGCCTTTGGCCGGGCGTCGGTGGAAGATGCGCTGTTGCTCTATGGCAGTGTGCGCGATGCCGGTTTCGACTCACGGTTCTTCATAAACGGTCTGGCAGAGCATGTGCGCAACCTGCTCGTTGCTTTTGCTCCGGCCACGTTGCCGCTGTTGGGAGTAGGGGAGCAGGCTGCCCAGCGATATGCCGCGGAGGCCTCCTCTTTCGATGCTCAATGGTATTACAAGGCGTTGGCGCTGCTCAGCGACTGCGACCTGCATTACCGCGAAGCCACCGACAAACAGCTGCTTGTGGAGCTGACTCTGATAAAATTGTGCCAGTTGCGCGGAGTGCCCATGGAGGCGCCCAAGGCAGCGCCTATAGAGCCTCTTACGCGCAGTAAATCGACCGCAGCTTCGACAACAGTATCCGCTACGGCAGC
>FR897843.1:57752-81579 GCA_000437495.1 Prevotella sp. CAG:485 | reverse complement strand
GGCAGCCGCCTCACAGCCGGCACAGAACCGCTCTGTGGCCACGCCGCAACAGCCTGCAGCACAGACACATATACAGAATCCGGCGCAGGCAGCGATGCCGCGAACTGTGGCGCCTGCGGTGCGTCCGGTGGTGCGCCGTGGCCGTCCGGCAGGCCATTCCATGCGTCTGAGCAGCATGAACGTGAAATCACCGGGACAGGAGGCACAGCCGCAGTCAGAACCCGAGAATGACAATCATGCCGAGGCAGAGCCTGACCCTGACAGACCCCCGCAGACGGAGGTCTTGGAGAAGGCATGGGCTGATTTTATGAGCGCCAACGGCGACAAGAAATTCCTGCTTGGCGCCATGCGTCGCGGCCTGCCACGCCATTTGGGCGCTTGCCGCTATGAGCTGGAGACCGACAATCCGGCCATGCGTCAGGATGCCGAGCAACATCTGCCCGGATTGGTGGAGTTTCTGCGCCATGCCACCGGTTGCGCCTCGCTCTCGATGGCAGTAACCGAGAAGGCGCCTGAGCAACGGCCCAAACACCTGTCGCCTGCCGAGCATCTGAAGGTGCTCATAGAGAATAATCCCGACGCAGCGCGTCTGCTCGACATGATTGACGCCGAGCAGATATAATGCTTTTTTTTGACTTCAGACGGATTATTTACCGGCCAATTTGGGCGGTATTATCTCAATCCAGTAATCGTCAGGGTCGTTGATAAAATAGATGCCCATTTCGGGATTTTCAAAGCAAATACATTTCATTTGCTCATGCAGGCTGTGCGCCCGGCTGAAATCTTCGGCGCTGTCAACGGCAAAGGCTAAATGGCTTTCGTTCTCGCCAAGGTTGTAAGGCTCTTTGTGGTCGGCAATCCACGTCAGCTCAAGGCGGAAATTCTCGCCGGGAGCCGAGAGATAGGTAATTTTATATCCTTTGTCGGGATGGTCGATGCAGCCCACCGGCTCCAGCCCTAACGCTTGGCGGTAAAATTCTATTGAACGCTCAACGTCGGTAACGTTGATGTTGAAGTGGTTGAAATGAAACGACATAGCAGAAGATTTTTTGGTCTTTATCTCTATTAACGCATAAAGGGTGCCATTCGTATAATCAGGCTGCCCGACTGATGCCTCTGAAGCGTATTACTGAGGAAATTTTGGGCATAATGGGGCGTTAAAAATTGAATTTCATGCTATATAATAAATTTTTTTTCATTGAAAAGCTTGACTTTTAAAGAATATTTGATTATCTTTGCAACTTGAACTGCTAACTCCCCAAAAATATGCGAAAATTTTTACTACTTACACTATTGTGCTGTGCAACGGGACTTTTGTGGGCCAAACCGCTGAGTCCGGAGCAGGCAATGTTGCGGACGCAGCAAAATGTTGCGGGTTCGCGCATGAACACCTCAGGCATGAAACTGGTGTACACGGATGCTCAAAACGAGCAGCCTGCATACTACGTTTTCGGCCGCGATAAACAGCAAGGCTATGTCATAGCCGGCGCCGACGATTTGGCCAGTCCCGTGTTGGGATATGTGGATGACGGCACTTTCGACTATGCCAATCTGCCTGAACAGATGAAGGCGTGGCTTCAGGGCTATGCTGACGAAATCGCCTGGGCACGCCGCCACGAAAACACCGCTTCGACGTATCGCCAGGCTTCCACTCGTCCGCAGCGCAGCGAAATCCCCCTCATGGTGCATGCCCACTGGGACCAGAGCGCCCCGTACAATAACAAAACGCCTTTGTTGAACGGAAAACATACTGCTACCGGGTGTGTGGCTACGGCAATAGCTCAGATAATGCGTTTTTGGCAACATCCGTTAAAAGGTAAAGGCTCCCACTCATACGAATGGGAATCGGGAGAAACAACCTTGTCGATGGACTTCAGCAAGGTTACGTTTGACTGGGCTAATATGCCTTTCATCCACACCGATTCGTGGACCTCGAAGCAAGATGATGCCGTAGCTACCCTCATGGAAGCCTGCGGTTATGCCATGGATATGGATTATAACACATCATCGGGAGCGGTAACAGCTGTGGCAACACAGCGTCTGGTGTCTTATTTCGACTATGCTCCTTCCAACAGGCATTATTTCCGCGATTTCTACGGTTTGTATGAATGGGAGGATTTGGTATACAATTCACTTGCCAACGGATGCCCGGTGCTTTATCATGGTCAGGGCAGCGGTGGCGGCCATGCTTTTGTGGTAGACGGATACAAAGACAACGGTTACTTCCACCTTAACTGGGGCTGGAGTGGCTCGGCAAACGGTTATTACTTGCTTACGGCTCTTGATCCGGCAACCCTCGGCATTGGTGGCGGAGCAGGCGGATTTAATTACAGTCAGGGTGCTGTACTGAATCTGCGGCCTAATTTCACCGGCTCCACGCACAGCTATATTTTGGCAGCTGAAGACAATGTTCTGACACTTTCAGGCACTACACTTACTTTTTCAGGCGGTGCATATAATTACGATTATTTCACCGTGCCCGGAGCATATTTTGGCTTGTCGTTTAAAGACGCACAGGGTAAATGCCAATATGCATGGCTTAATACAGCCTATCAGATTAAAAGCTTCTACGGGTTGACATCATATTCTGTTAACATCCCTTCCGGTTTGGCAGACGGGATTTATTATGTCAATCCGGCTTGCAAGGTAAATGAAAACGGCACTTACGTAACAAAAGATATGGAAATGGCGCCGAATTTGCGCGACCGTTACACATTAAAAATAAACAATGGCTCGGCAACACTCTCCAAATCGTCAGAGGTATACATAACGGCTTCCGGTCTCAGTATGGGTCCGAAACTCTATCCGGGTAGCAAGTGCAATCTTCGTGCCAATATTTCAAATTCCAATCCTTTTGAGTTTTATGACTTTGTTTATGTAGGCTGGACCAACTCTTCGGGCACTTTTTTGGGAGTCGCCAACGGTATCATGACCGACATACCTGCCCAATCAACGCTTCAATGGGATATGCCTGTGATTATGCCCTCCCTTTCCGCCGGTAATTATACAATAGAGCTAATGGTGAAAGTGGGGGACAAGACATACAGGCCAATTTCTGATGCTGTGAATGTAACCGTATTGTCAGGTTCTCCTTCAGCTGTCCTTTCCGGCTCCAACTTTGTAGTAAATAATGCATCGAATGTTTATGCAATGGATGTTTCTGTGGAGTTTAATGTGAATTGCACTTCAGGCTATTTTGCCAACAATATCCAAATGGTCGTATTCAAGGAAACGGGTGGATATTCCATTGATTCGCAGCCTACCGAGGAGTATTACTTGAGCGAGGGCGACAGTAAGCATGTCTCTTTCAGATTCCCGTTCCCGGCCGGTGAGGCCAATACACGCTATATGGTGGCTCCGTACTATCGTCAATCGCCCACATCAAGCCTTAAACAGCTTATGTCGCCGGTTTATTTCACCGTTGGAACGACGGGTGTGCAGAGCGTTACGGATGCTACTGAGCCGGAACTGTGGATTGACGGCGACAACGCCATGATTTGCGGCGCCGAAAGGATAATGGGCGTTGAGGTTTATAACCTGCAAGGTCAGCGCCGTGCCGCCAACTGCACCATCGACGGCACCTCGGCAACCTTATCGCTCGGCGAGCTTGAGAGCGGCATTTATCTGGTGCGTGTCATCACCGACAAGGGCGCTAAGACTATCCGCCTGATGAGGCCGTAAGCATAAAGCCCCGCAATCAGCAATCAAAAATAAGGTGTGCCTTCGTTGTGAGGGCACACCTTTTTGTGGGTGTAAGACGAGGCGGCAGGTTATCGAACCATTACCTTGAAAGTCTTGTTGGCGGTGCGTACCAGATAGAATCCGGCCGGCACGCTGAGGCTGTTGAGACGGCGTCCCTGAGCGTCGAAGACCTGAACGTCGGCCTCGTCGGCGCCCTCAACAACTATGCGGCCGTAAGAGCCGTAAACGTTGATGTGAGAGGCATCATCGGCCACACCCTCCACTTTGATGACAGATGCGCTGCCGATTACCACATAGCAGTTGGCAGGAACAGTTACCTGACCTGTGGTTACGTTGAACGAGGGGTTGGTGTTGTAGCTCTTGCTGAGGATTCGGTAATTGTCGCTGTTCTGCGATTTGAAGGTAACGTTGATAATCTTCTCGCCGCTCGTTTCGGGGTTGATGACGGCAATCAGCTCCTTGCCCTGATTGGCCAGATACATTGTGCGGCCGTTAGCCCAGTTGTTCTGAGCCACATTGTTGGTGAATTCGGCACCCTGGGCAAAGAGTTCGGGGTTTCTCAGACGCAGATAGTTGAGTTCGGCATAGCTGTCGTAGAGGCCGTGGCGGTTGGCATTGTCAAACAAGCTCCAGCGCACCGTTTTCGGGTCGGTGTTGTTGCCGCCGTTGGCGTTCTTGGTGTTGTCGAAGTTGCCCAGCTCTGAGAACTGCCAGATCATGTGGCTTCCGGGGCTGAGAATCATCTGGCAGGCCGCCGAGCCGAGACGATGCATGGAGGCCGTGAGGTTGCCACGCACGCCGGTGGCGCCGTCAGTGTTCTGTTTGTAGGCCAGACGCTGTTCGTCGTGGCTTTCGAGATAGCTTACCGTGGAGCCGGCCAGACGCTGGTCGTCGGGGGCGTAGAAGCGCACCAGAGAGGAGTTGCTCTGATAGCCCATGGCATATTCAATGCCCTGAGAGTTGACGTTGGCCCAGTTGAGCTCGCCGTCCTGAGCCATCTCATTCTCTTCCTGAGCGCCGGCCAGGTTCTCGTTGATGAAATAAGCGTCGGCGTTAACCTCCTTCATGGCGCTGTGCAGCTTTTTCATACGCGCCACACGCGAAGCGTTGTAGGCGTTGGTGGCGGCGTCGCCGCTGTTGGCATACGAGTCATTGTCGCCCAGACCCTTCACCAGATCGAAGCGGAAGCCGTCTACCTTATATTCGCGCAGCCAGTAGCGCAGACAGTCCTCAAACTGCTGCTGCACCAGAGCGTTGCCCTGATTCCAGTCGTTGAGCACCGAATAGGCGTGTGGCGCCGATGCGTTGTAGAACGGGTTGGCGCCCGTTTGATAGAGCTGATACCAGGGATGCATCCAGTCGGTCTGGTTGAAGACCATATCCAAAATCACTGCTATGCCCTGAGCGTGGCAGGCGTCGATGAAAGCCTTGTAGTCGTCGGGAGTGCCGTAAGCCTTGTCGGGAGCGAAATAGAAATTGGGGTTATAGCCCCACGAGATATTGCCGTTGAATTCGTTTATGGGCAGCAGCTCAATGGCGTTGATACCCAGGCTTTTGAGATACGGAATCTTGGCCATGGCGCCACGTATGGTACCGTTGCCGAGCGCCTGACCCTCAGTACCCGTAAAGTCGCGTACCAACAGTTCGTAGATGTTCAGACGGTCTTTCTCCGCGCCCTTGAAATTGGTTATCTGCCAGTTGTAAGAGTTGATGTTCTCCTGATATACCGCCAGCGGCACGTTGGAGTAAGGAATCTTCGATTCGGGGTAGGGGATGAGGCCAGGGTAGACGTCGGTCGGGATATATTTGTCGTTTGTGGGGTCGAGGATGAGCTTTGCATACGGGTCGCCCACGGCTTTGCCGTCGATGACGTAATAATACGGGTAAGCGTCGGTGGCTGTCAGACCGTCAATGGCAATCCAGAAATAGCGGTTGCCGTTGTAATCCTGATAGTTCATGGTGCGGTTGTCGAGCGTCTTGTAGTCATCCCACGAGCCCACAATCATTGCCGAAGCCTTTTGCGGAGCGGCGATGCAGAAAAGCACCTTGCCGTCGGCCTGGCGCACGGCACCCATCTTGGGCACACCGCCCGGATAGTCAACCTGATCGCCTGTGCGCGGATAGGTAATAGACATGGCGTCGCTCACCGTCAGTTCGTTAACCGTGGCTTTGGCCGTAACGGTGTATTGGCCGAACGTGGTGAAAGTGTGAGTTGCCGACAGCGTTGTGGCGTTCTGCTGCGTGGCAATGGGAGTGCCGTTGACGTCGATTACCAGCGTGGCAGGAGCGCTGCAGGCAGCAGTGAAGGTAACCGTTTCGTGACCCGGAGTGATGAGCGAACCTTCGAGGTTGCTCTTCAGCGACACCTGCAGACCGTCGTCGACCACATCTACAAAGATGTCGCCGTTGGAGGAACTTTTCCCCTCGCGAGTGCCCGTGGAATTACGGAATACGAATACCAGCTGAGTTACCTTCTCAGTGGGGTCGGTGATGCCGTAATATGAGTTGATGTTGCCTATCTCCAGCTTCCACAGATTGGCCGATACATATTGCAGTTTGTATTTGGCGGCGTTGTCGAGCCATGTGGGAGCATAGCGCCAGTCGCTCGACGAGGTGGACTTGTTGGTGATGACGCCTGTGTGGGCGTAGATAGGGTCGTTGGCGGCCTGATTTATCAGACCCCGGTTGCCCTGGTCTGCATGAAAATAAATCACAATGTTCTGCGAAGACGGTTGCAGAACAGCCGGCTCAGTGGTGACCACCTGGGCACGCAACGCGGCGAACCCTATCACCATGAGCATGGAGAGTAAAAGTCGAATGTTTTTCATTGGCTTGAAAAATTTTTATTTCTTTTTTATTTTTTTACCTGTAAAGGGGTTTCAGCGCAGCCGTATATGGCTATCGGCCACAAAGTTACAACAAAAATTCCGTTCCGAGACTCCTTTGCGCCCCAAACGTGTACGGGGCAAAGAAAAAAACGCCCCGTCGACATATCACATGTAGGCGTGGCGTGACCTTATCGGAAACAAATAGTTGTTGAATTATTGCTGTCTGAGTGAAAGCTCACTGCTGCCGCCCTCGGGCGGTCAGTCGTCAACTTTCAGAAAACGGCCGTCGCGTGAAAATTCCAAATCCAGACCATTGTTGAGTTCTACCTCATACTTGTTTCGGTCTATGTCAATCTGGACGATGGCGGCTGAGGGGTAATTAGCTTTCACATATTTCTGAATGGCGGGTAGAATCAGCTTTGAGGGCACGGCCGACATGCCGCAGTCAACGGACGTCCAGTCGCCCTTATGGTTGAATTCTATCTCAGTGCCATTGTTGAGAATTACGTCATATTCCTTTTCACCAAGCACCTTGGTTTCAATCTTTATATGGTTCACGGCCGTCTTGCCGAAATAGGTGCGCAGCATAGTCTGAGCCTTTGCAGGAAGCACCTTGGCATCGCGGCTTACGTTGGAGCGCGCGCTGGCTGCTCCCAAGCCTATTACCATACAAAGGAGTGCGATGAGAATCTTTTTCATATCCGTGGTATTATTCGTTGTTTTATCATGGAACAAAATTTTGCGCAACATGTTCACCGTCAAAAGTTAATTAACGTTGTCTAACAGAGTAGAGAAATATGCCTCAATAATTGTTAATACACAAAAAGCATAAACTGTGAAAGCACAAATCATCTTATCAGCCCTGCTTCTTCTGGGCTTAGCCAACGCCTCGGCGCAATGGCAGAACACACCCGCTGTTGCCGCCGACTATACGCGCCTTACCAAGACATACAACGCTCCTCAGGGCGATGCGCAGCTTACCCTGACAGTAGATTTCCCCGATGCTTACGCCCCTTATGCCGGCGAGGTGAATCAGTGGCTGGTGCATCTGGCTGACCGAGCATTCCTCAGCGGCGACAGCTTCGGAGGACTCCCCACCGACCATGCCGCACTCGGACAGTTCGTGGCACGCAAATTCTTTCGCTTTGCCGCTCAGCAGGTGAAGCACGATGTCGCCGAGCCAAGCCCCTATGCCTACACATATTCCATGCTGGTCAACACCCAGGCTCCCACTTTCATCACATATCAGCTGGAAACCGGGCTGCAGTTCGGCGCCAAACACACCATGATGGGTCGGCAGCTTGTAACCTTTATCTATGGCAGCGGCGAAGCCGACAATGACGCTCTCTTCCGCCAGAATAAGTTCAAGGCCGTGAAAGAGGCATTGCTGAAAAGCGCCTTTGCCGATGCCGACTTTATGCAAAGCTCCTATGTGGCCGGACAGAATGTCACAAAGCCCTCGCAGCTGCGCGGCCTCTTCTCGCCTGCCGGCAACGACGGCTGGGACGGTATGGTCCTTCCTCCGGCGGCACTCACCGACGCCGGTGTGGTATTCTCCTTCACCCCTGCGGCAGGAACGCCGGCTGCCAAGAGCACTTATCACTTCACCGTGCCGTATCTCACCCTGCAGCATTGCTTTACCAACGAAGCCTCGCAGGCCATCACCACCGCATTTCCCTCAGTCTTCGTCAAGCCCAAGTGAGCGCTATAAGGCACTGACTCTTTTTAAGGCCATAATTGCTGCAATCATGGGTGTTATCTCGAAAATAATGGTTAAATTTGCAGCAATGAAGAGAACCGGCGGAAGAGAGAGGCTTGTAATGGCGCTGTTGGCGGCCATAATGCTGCTGAGCGGCTTTACAGGCGCCGCACAGCCCTCCGAGGCAGACCCCTTGGCTCGGGCTCGGCAGTGGTGCGACACGGCCTCCGTAGATGCCGTGGAAGGGATATGGCTCTTCCCGGCCGACCGCGTCTATGTGCTCATAGCCTCGTCGGCAACGGCACAGACAGCCGCCTATTCCATAAAAGTGCTGGCAGCCCTCGACGGCCTTACGCCGCCGGGCATATCCTTGGGGACCTTGGTGCCCGCGGCCGACAGCGAATCATACGAGCTGACCCTCCCCACGGTGATTGCCGACGGCAAGGTGACGCAGTTCCGCAGCGTGTTGATGAAACGTGCCGACGATGGCTTTGCGCTCGTCCCGGCCGAGAAGAGGAAGAATTTCTCGCTCAGCTTCTCGCCGCTGAGCATGCTTCCCGGTTTCTGGCGCATGGTCAAGTTCAGCTTCCGCCCGCAGCAACCCTCCGACCAACATGGGCTGGTGAAGATTTATCCCACCTTCGACGGCAATAACTCTGTGCGGCATCAGCCACGTTATCTATAACACACTCAGACTTGGCAATGAAGACAATGCGACGAAAAGACCGGCAGATGAGTGCCGAATGGGCTTTGGAGGTGTTTGACCGCGCCCCCTTTATCACCGTGGGCATGACGCAGCCTGACGGCACTCCATACGCGTTGCCCCTGTCGCTTGTCAGGGCTGCCGACAATGTGTTTTATTTTCACTGTGCCGCCGAGGGCGAGAAAATCGACTGCCTCAGGTCGCAGCCTTGCGTGAGCCTCTCGGCTGTTTCCTACTGCTCTCCGGAGTATATAGCCGACCGCCACAACTTCACCATGTATTATGACTCGGCTATGGCCTTCGGGCGTGCAGAGTTCGTTACGGACAACGCCGAGAAGATGCTGGCGTTGCGGCTGCTCTGCCGGCGCTTTCTGCCTGAATATATGGAGCATTTCGCCCCGGCTGCCGAGAGGAGCGTGAGCCATACCACGGTGGTGAAGATAACCCTCACTGCGCCCCCTACGGGCAAGAACCATTCCGCGCTGCGCTGACCATGATGCACCCCGGGGTTCATATCTCAAAGTTGAAGAAGAGGCTGTTACAGTCGCTTAAGGCTGTGTTGCTGTTTGTGGCAGTGGCGGCAATGGCGGCTGCTGTGGCGTTTCCTGCCGAGGCGCGGCGAACCTCTGACCGCGTGGGCAAAACCACCCGTGGCAAGGTGGCGCGCCAACAGGGCGCCTGGCAAAAGGGCACCATAGCGCTATCGGCGGCTAATGCCGATTCGCTGGCTCTGTCGGTCGATTCGGTGCACTTCGCCGGGTTCGACAAGCCCTCGTCGTCCGACAAGGAGTCGTTTTTCATCACCAACCGCCTGCCTAAGCCTATTGCCGGGCTGACTCTGGAAATCACTTACCTCACGCCCGAGGGCAGGCTGCTACACCGCCGCGTGCTGACTCAGCGCTGTTATGTGCCTGCCGGCGAGACCCGTAAGCTCGATGTGCGCAGCTTCGACACTCAGGGCGCTTATCATTATTATCTCAGCTCGCCGGGACGCAGCGGCGCCACGCCTTTCAAAGTCTCTTTCCGGCCTCTGACTCTGTTTGTGTATCCCTGAGCTGAGCCGCGCCATTGGTCCGTTTCTCGACCAATATCGGCAGATAGCGCTGCAGCGTGTTGCGGTCAACTTTACAAATCTTGGCAATCTGCCGTTTTGATATGCCGGCGTTGATAAGGCTGACAATGAGGTTATCCTTGCCGCTGAGCTTGTACTTGTCGGGTGCGCTGCGTTTCCCTTTGGGGCGCCCCAGCACCACACCCTCGGCCTTTTTGCGTGCCAACGCCTCTTTGGTGCGCTGGCTGATGAGGTTGCGCTCTATCTCCGCCGACAGCCCGAACGCAAAAGCCAGCACCTTCGACTGTATGTCGTCGCCAAGCCGGTAATTGTCTTTTATGGTCCACACTTTGGCCTCCTTGGTCATGCAGATGTTGAGAATCTCCATTATCATGAACAGATTACGGCCCAGTCGCGACAGCTCCGCACAGATAATCAGATCCTCTTTCTTGATGCGCTTCAGCAAACGCCCCAACAGACGTTTGTTGTAAGCCTTGGTGCCTGATATGGTCTCCTCTATCCATCCGTCGATGGTTATGCCCTCCCGGCGGCAGAAATTATTAATCTCGAAGCGTTGGTTTTCCACCGTCTGTTTGTCGGAGCTGACTCTTATATAGCCGTAATTCATCTTGAGTTTGAGTTAAAAGGATTTTGCCACAAAGATACGGCCATATATTCACACCCCTCACCGGCAAAGAGCGTGAGTATAGTCGCGCATAAAGTAGGGTTGCCCCGGTGCCCCCGCGTAGTAATTAGCAATGATGAATGAGAATTAGAAATTGATATGAAATCTTTAGCTGATAGTTTTGTTGTCTTTTTTATCCTGCTATAGATATTTGTTGTACCATGGTAAAGCCCAAAGTTTAGTCGCGCATTATATTTCCCTGAGAAACAAGTTAAATTAAGACAAATTTCACTTTGTCAAAATTATATTTTCAGTAGGTGGTTTGTTTCATATTGATAGATTTAGCATTGGCGAGAGTGTTAAATATGGGAATATGATACAAAATCGCCTTGGCATGAACTTGCGCAAAGCGATTGAATGAAATTTTGCAGTAAAAAATTTGGTGAAAAGTATTGTATAGCGACATAGATAATAAAAGGTTGCTTTGCATAGGGCGATTCATCTGTTATCTCTTAATATAAACTTAATTCAATTAAGGATGAAAAAACTCTTTTCGGGAGTATTGGTGATACTCCTATTACTAATCACATCATGCAGCGCAGAAATGCCTGAAGTTGTGAACCCGGATAGCAGTCCGGGTACAACACATCGCTTCCTTTCAGTGAAAGAAGTGAGCAATCGTTTGCATGGGATTTGGCCCACGTTGCCCAAATCCAATCCTACCACACGTAACAACGACGAACCGCAGGTAGACTCCGTCTTCGTTTTGCCGGGCGGTCAATACGTTGGAACGTACAATCCGACTGTCGGTGATTTGTTTGCAGACCCCAATGTGCAATACATCGACACAGTAAGCACCTACGCTCTGGTATTCACCTTCAAGAATGAACAGGGCTTCATCATTATGTCTGCCAGAGAGGGTCTTCCGGAGATGCTCTATTATGCGGGAGTTTTTGATCCTGATCGCACAAATACTGATCCTGTAATAGATACAAGATCATCTGATGATGATTTTTTAGAAGAAGAGTGTGATTACGATCCATTTTGCGGCATGGCATCAAGTAGTATGACTTCGTCTGCATTCTATAAATCAAATCAAATGATCATCAACATACGGCCATGAAACATTCAATTGCCTGCAAGATAGCAGTTTCGCTGCTGATGGTCATCTTGGGGTTACAGGTGTTCACAGCCTGCGAAGATGATCCCAAACCAGGTCCTGGTGTGCCGTCGCCCAGGTCAACAGATTTTCCATCATTGGTACAAATCTATACCAAGATGAAAGACCTGCCGACTTCTCAAAATGTTTTGGATTACAGAGTCATCCGAATAGCAGATTATTGGGAAGGAGAGGAACTTAATATTCTCCCCGAAATACCTTTTTATGCATATTCGGATTCCATATCTCACAAAGAATTATTCAACTATCTGACGACTGTTAACAATGACACTTGTTTTCACGAAGGAGTTGAATATTATGAGGTGGGCAACGTATTGTTCCATAATATGTTATTGCAAATATCGTATATAGAAGATATAACGGATTTGCAAATTACAGCTGTAACAGATTACGACGCAGAGCATCCAGCAGGCTCAAACCTGGAGGATATATGCTACATATCGTATGGTTCGGTTGATAAGTATGTTCACAGCGGTTATTCGTTTGACCAGGCTATGGCAAATGGACTGTACCCACTGTATCATGAATATGCTCAAGAAAATCTGAAAGATTTTAGAGCTGCTGTTTATTTGGAGGAAGCTGAAAAGCACTGCTGGAAAATGGGTATGAAGGAAATTATGTATCATGAATTAGCCTCTGAAGTCAACCCGGAGCATCCGCTGAAGATGTTGGCCGGTTTCCCGCCTACGTTGTCTTTTACGCATAAACCGAATCAAAAGTGTCAAATAGAGGTAACCCGCACTGCACAGATACCGGGCGGAAAATTCCCGGCCCGCGTCAGCAAAAGGGTATATACCATACAATAACGCCCCTGTAAAGTGGCTCTGAAAGCCACTTTACACAAAGATTATCAGGGTGTGCCCAAAATAAAAAGGCACATCCTGATATGTTATAATACCATATATTCAACCCCGGTGCATCCGGGCAATGGCGAATAAATGACCCTGCGACACAAAATTGCTTTTGTGAATCACAAGGCTTTACCGTGGCTTGAATTACGGCTTTACCGTGGCTTGAATTACGGCCTGAGTTACGGCAGGCGGAAAAAGGAGTATGCGGGGTTAAACGGGCAGGTTTGCCATTTCAATGGCTGCGGCAGCGGCTTCCGAGCCCTTGTTGCCCAAAGTGCCGCCGGCGCGGTCGAGTGCCTGCTGCAGATTCTCCACGGTGAGGATGCCGAAGATAACCGGTACTGTGCCTTTGGCATTCAGTGTGGCGATGCCCTGAGCGGCCATCTGGCAGACGTAGTCGAAATGTGGCGTGTCGCCGCGTATTACGCAGCCTATGGCTATGATGGCGTTGTATTTGCCGGTGGCTTGTGCGCGTGCCGACGCATTGACAAGTTCCACGGTGCCCGGCACTCGGATTACCTCTATGCTGTTTGTGCCGAGTCCTACGGTGCGAAATGATGCTAACGCGCCGTTGAGAAGCGCTTCCGTAACGTTATTGTTCCAACGCGCCACTATTACGGCGCAACGAAAGCCCGGTTTGGGCGATGGCATGGGCACTTGTTGCCCGGCCGTGTTCAGAATTGTTGACATTTCTGTGTTTGCAGCGATGACCAATTACAAGGAGGAACGGTGTGCATGACCCCGCCGTGCCGGCCCGTTACCTTTTTCAGTCCGGGCGGCAGGCTCACATCTTCGCTCTCTTTATTTCTTTTTATCTGTGTCTTTGATATGAATGATGTTTTCGTCTTTGTTAAGCACCATTTGCTGATGTGCTTCCTCCTCAGCCTCCTGATTCTTGGCAGCCTTGGGGCGGCGTCCTTTCAGGCCCAGACGGTGCAGGAAACCCTTCCACAGCGGTTCGCGTTCAATGTCGGCGTCTATGACCTCGATGAGCGCTAAGATGTCCTCTTCCAGCTCAATGGTGCCGAGGGCTATGGCGTGAGGCAGCAGCGCTTCGAGCAGCCGTTTGGCACGAGGACGCATGGCGCGGATGCGCATCATGATTTCGGCCATGTCAAGGCTCATCTTCACCTCTTTGCGCGTGATGCGCCCCGAGCGGCGTTTGGAGTATTTTATGGCTTCGGAATAGAACTTCAGCGCAGCGCGGTAATCGCCCGAGGCGGCAAGCAGCTCGGCAACCTTGCGCAGCGATTCAACAAGCTTCTCCGTGGCGGCGGCCAGGCCCGAATTCACCTTCTCGTAGAGAGCGGCGGCCTGTATCTGCTGCCGTGCCAGCAGGTCCATGGCTTTGCGGCGCGAACGCAGTATGCGCGTGCTCAGATCCATGGCCATGATATGCAGCGGTCCGTAGCGCTCCGAGTCTTTCTTTACAAGCGCTCCAAGCACCTTGAACAGTATGTCGAGTTCCTTTTCGCTCTGCCGGTAGTCTTTCAGAGTGTAATGAATTTCAGCAAGGTCAAAGAGCAGAATAACGAGAGCCTGTTTAAAACTGTCGGACTCATAATCAGGATGAGTGCGAAGCACTCGCAGCCCTTCCACCACTCGTTCCAGAGCATCGCGGTAACGTTCTGCGGCAACGAGTTCGGAGGCTACTTTGCGCACACCTTCAAGTTCTTTGAGCACGCGATAGGCTTCGCTGTCGCGTTTTTCGCCATGTGTAAGGGATTGGTCGGTGAGTAGCATAGTGTTAAATATATTGTGTGTTTTATGCATTGCAGAAATTTAGACCCGTCAGCGGGCGGCAGCTTTCTTGGCTTCCGAGCCCAGGTATCCGCCGTGATGGCGCAGCGAGTAGTCGTAGGCTGTCAGGCCTATTGCCGTCATGGTGGCCACCACCAGCACATCGCCCATCACCGTCATCTGTGTGGTAGACACTGTGGGTGTCAGACCCAGCGGACATACTTCCGGGTTGCCGCCTGTGTGCAGACAAACGTCGGCAGCCTGTGCCAGCGGACTCTTGTCGTTTCCCGTAATAACAATCAGCGGCACATTGGGGTTCAGTCGGCGTGCCAGTTGCACCAGCTCCACTATCTCGCGCGTCTTGCCCGAGTTCGACAGCAGCAGCAGCAGGTCGTCGGGCTGCATGATGCCTAAGTCGCCGTGCTGCGCCTCGGCCGGATGTAGAAACACCGCCGGCGTGCCCGTGGAGCAGAAAGTAGTGGCTATGTTCATGGCTATCTGGCCGCATTTGCCCATGCCGCTCACCACTATCTTGCCATGCCTGGTGTGAGTGTGTTCAAGTATCAGTTCAAGAGCCTTGGCATAGCCCTCGCCGGCCGGTATGGAGGCCACTGCGGCGCTTTCGGCCGCTATTATATTCTTGAAAAGATTGTTTACGTCAATCTGAGTTGGAGTCTCGTTCACGGTAAGTCTTTTTGAGTTGAATGATTGCGTGTGAGGTCAGCAGGGAAAAGCCCGTTGTTCCAGATTCTCGATGCCTCGGCGGGCGCGGTCTGAAATCTCCACCGTTGTGCCCCTGTCGGGGTCATAGCTCACCATCACAGTGCGGCATACGGCCTTTATCTCGTTGGTGTCGCTGTTGAGCATCACCTGCTCCAGAGTGAAAGCCTTCTGACCCATCTCACAGCAGCGTGTGTAGATGGTTATAGGCTCGCCGTAGTAGGCTGAGGCTATGAACGAGCAGTCGATGTTGGCTATCACTGTCTCCACGCGCCGCCAGTCAATGTTGCCCTCCATTACCTGATGCAGGTATTGGGCCTTGGCGGTGTCGAAAAGCGAAAAATAGACCACATTGTTGAGATGGCCCAGTATGTCTATGTCGTTGAAGCGAATCTGCACATCCGCTGTGGAGTGATACAGACTGCGGTCGAAATGAAATTCCGGTTTGCGGTTCATATAAAACGTATTTTATCAATGACCTCGCGGCCGCACAGCGTGTTGAGCCGTTGAATAAGCGCGCCCGAATGTATCATCACCTCCTGGCGCACCACAGGTATGTCGCAGCGCAGCGTCAGCACCCGGTGCGATGCCTCCACCGCTTCGGCGTGATTTGCCAGCACCTCACCCACCACATCCTTCCACAGCGCCACAGCGCGCCGTTCGGCCATGCGCGGGCTCATGTCCTGCACTTCTATGATGCGGTCTATTACCGCCGACAGACGTTGAGGTTCAGTGCGTTTCATGGCTTCAGAGTGGTGTGAAGGCGCCGTTGTCGGCCTGCAGAAGCAGATGCCCGTCGATGCCTGCCAATATGCGGTCAAGATGTTCGCGGTTGGTGTCGGTGATGAAAATCTGGCCGAAGCCCGAGGCCGGACCAACCACATGAAGAATATGCTCCACGCGCGAGGCGTCGAGTTTATCGAATATGTCGTCGAGCAGCAACAGAGGCGTCTCGCCGCCCGTCTGACGCAGATAGTCGAACACGGCCAACTTCAGCGCCACGGTGAACGTCTTCAGCTGCCCCTGACTACCCACACTGCGCAGCGCATGACTGCCCAAAGTCGTTTCCAGGTCATCGCGGTGAACACCTGCCGAGGTGTAGCCTAACAGCGCGTCGCGCTGCCGGTTGGCCTCCAACAGCTCCGCCATGGGGCAGTCGGCAAGGGCCGAGCGGTAATGTATCTGCACATCGTCGGCACCGGCGCTCAGCTCCCTGTGATAACCAGCGAAGATAGGTGCCAGAGCCTCGGCCCATTTCCGGCGCGTGTCGTAGATGGCTGCCGCAGCCTCACACAGAGGCTGTTCCACGCTCTCAAACAGCAGCGAGTCGCGGATGCCCGACCGCAGCATGCGGTTACGGCTCTCCAGCGAACGCGTGTAGCGCATCAGGTGCTGCAGATAAGCCCCGTCAGCCTGCGAAATCACCATGTCCATGAAGCGCCGCCGTTCCTGACCCGCTCCCTGCACTATGGCCGTGTCTTGCGGAGCCACCAATACCAACGGCAGACGCCCAATGTGCAACGCCACACGCTTGTACTCCTTGCCGTCGGCACGCACAGATTTGCGCTTGCCGCGCGTGAATCCCACCGACAGGTTGCAGCTCACACCCCCGTCCGACACATATTCACCCTTCAGTAGAGCCGTGTCGGTGGTGTGGCGCAGATATTCGGCATCGGGCAGCGTGCGGAAGCCGCGCAGAAAGCTCATGAAATGCACTGCCTCAAGCAGATTGCTCTTGCCCATGGCATTGCGGCCCAACACACAGTTCACCTTGGGCGAGAAGTCTATTCTTGCCTCGGCTATATTTTTGAAATTGAGTATCTCGGCACTGCGCAGAAGCATGACAGCCTCAGAGTTTTTTGCCGTAAGCCAGGTCTCCGGCGTCGCCCAGGCCCGGTATGATGTATGAATGAGCGTTTATTTCAGCGTCTATGGCGCCGCACCACACCGTGGTCTTCTCCTGCGGGAAAACGCTGCAGATGTAATCCACAGCCTGCCGCGAGGCTATCACCGATGCCACATGGATATGCGCCGGCTCACCCTTGCTCAGCAAAGCCTTGTATGCCAGTTCCATGCTTGCACCCGTGGCCAGCATCGGGTCGGCAATAATCAGCGTCTTGCCTTCGATGTCGGGCGAGGCAAGATACTCTATCAGCACATCGAATCTGTCGCCCTTCTCCTTGTAGCGCCGGTAGGCACTCACAAAAGCATTCTCCGCATAATCGAAATAACTCAGAAAGCCCTGATGAAACGGTATTCCGGCACGCATTATGGTGGCTAATACAGGCTCTGCGGCCGGTTTGTGGCAAGTGGCTGTGCCCAACGGAGTGGTTACCTCGCAGGCCCTGTACTCCATGCGACGGCTGATTTCGTATGCCATTATCTGGCCTATGCGCTCAAGATTGGTGCGGAAACGCAGCGGGTCTTTCTGCACCGTAACATCGCGTAATTCCGACATATAGACGCTCACCAGACTCGGCCGGTCGTCAAAATTTATTATCTCTATCATGGCATGATTTCTCTTCGCCTGCAAAGTTACTAAAATTTTTTTGAAAAAGGAATAGTATATGCTCTCCGTGTGCCTTCCGCCCCCTCTTTGGGCGATTTCTGCAAATTATCTGTACGCCTTTTTCGGCATATTCAGATTTTAAGTATTACTTTTGTGCACCAAACCTCTACAGTCAAGACATGAAAAAACTCTTAACCACTCTTACCCTACTTCTTGCGCTGCCGTTTGTTGCGGCATCGCTGTGGGCACAGCCGTTGCCTGCGGGGGCTGTGGCGCCACCTCCCGAGATGCGGGCCTTTACGGCTGCCGATGCCCTTTCCGCGCCGGTTTCGCCTGCCAGAGAGGCGCGTCCCGCCTCAGCCGCACAGCTCAAAGGCAAATACCTCACTTACGGCTATACCACCAATAACGCCCATGCCACTTACTGGACAGACATCGCCCCCCTGAGCGGCGATTCAGTGAGCATTGTCAATCTGATGGGCAAAGGCACAGCCGTTCACGGCCGCTATAATGCTCAGACAGGAATCCTCTCCGTGCCTTCGCAGTTCCTCTTCAACGACCCCGAATACGGCGATTTCTTCTGCGTGCGCGTGGACATTGACAAAAAGGTCTATTACCCCGATGCCGATATTGAATTCACCGTCAACGCCGACGGCATTATGCAAACCGGCAACTGGGGCGCCTTCATCCTCTCGGGTCAGAACAAGGGTCTCTCCACCATCCGTTACCGTGAGATTCTCTATCCGGCCCGCGGCGTGATGACCGATTACTCGCAGACCAAGACTGACGCCGATTCAGTAAGGTCATATCCGGTGGCTGTGTTCCGCGAAAACGACACACACATCCTGGTCAAGAACTTCTATAACTATGGTGCTGACGTGGTGCTCACCCTCAATTCCGACGGCTCGGTGAATGCCGCCCGCTCCCCCTTGGCATACGGCAAAAGCTCGTCGGGTTCCACGCTCACATTCTATAACTACGCCGTCAACAACTACGTGTCGCCCACATCGCTGAAGCTCGCCACCACCGGCGTCCCGGGTCAGTACGCCGATTCAGTGATTACCTTCAACCGCTGGGCCGTTTCCTCATCAACCTCGGTGAGTGCCATCTACGAACTTCTGTCGCACTCCACCATAAAGATGCCCGAGCCTTTCGCTCCCTTCTCCGTTGACCTGGCTCTCTCGGGCTCAGGCACCGCTCAGGACCCATATCTGGTAACCTCGGCAGCCGACCTGCAGTCGCTCTCCAAGGCCGTGAACCACAACACCAAATACACCGTGTCGAAGAAGGCCTTCGAGGGCAAATACTTCCGCCAGACGGCCGACATTGACATGGCCGAGGTGCAGAACTTCGAGCCTATCGGCATAGCCACCTCGTCAACCTTCTGCGGCATCTATGACGGCAACGGACACTCCATCAGCAATCTCACCGTCAACCGCCGCGACAATCAAAATACCGGTCTCTTCGGCATCATGGGCAAGCAGGCCGCACTCCTCAACCTCACTTTCATCAACCCCACGCTCAGCTCAACCAAGACCTATACAGGCACGGCGGCAGCTCAGTCAGCCGGCATTATTCGCAATGTAAAAGTGCAGGGTGCCGACATCTCCGGTTCCACGTCATACGTTGGCGGCGTTGTGGGTTCCTCCACCGGCATCATCGACAACGTATGGTGCAGCGGCAGCGTCAGTGCCAACTCCTTTCTGGGCGGCATTGTGGGCGCTTCCAACGGCCATATCTATAACGCCTATTCCGAGGCTGACATCACCCTCAAGCTCAAATCGGGCATAGTGGGCGGCATCGCCGGCTCTGTGGCAGGCGACACCGTAGTGGTGCGCGATTGTCTCTTCGCCGGTACCGTAACCGACAAGCTCGGCAGCTCCACCATCGGCGGCATTGCCGGTTATATGCAGATGGCCTCGGTGAGCGCCTGCGCAAACCACGGTTACATCTATTCCAAATCGGTGAGCAACAACACCACTGCGGTGGGCGGCATTGCCGGTCTCTTCTCGGCAGCCCACGCCACCGACTGTCATTTCTCAGGTCGCATCAGCGCCACCGACGCACAGATGGTTGCCGGCCTGGCCGCCAAGTTAGTGAAACGCACCGGCAGCGGCACAGACACCCCTTCGTTTGCCAACTCTCTGGTAACAGGCATCATAGACTGTCCGGCAGAGCTGCAGAAGAATGAGTTCACAGGCTCCGAGCTGGAGCAGTTCACCCTCACCAACTGCTACTTCGGCACACAGACCTCCTCGCGCGGCTCTCAGCAGGGTGGCCGCACCATTGCCGCTCTCACCAACGGCACACCCATAGAGGGCTTCAACACGCAGTCGTGGCAATTCGCCGCCGGCCGCTATCCCGTGGTCAAAGCCTTTGCCGAAACCGACCAGGGCATCCTCCACAGCCTCCCCTTCATCCTCGACGAGGCCGACGATGTAACCGCCGTCCGTCATGCCGTTACCCTCACCGACCATCAGCGCGCCGACTGGCATTTCTTAGTGGCCGGAAAGTTCCTCAAAGAGGGCCACGGCATGAAGATTCAGGATGGCAAGGCCATTATCTCGGCCACCTCGGCTGCCACAGACACTCTGGTAGCCACTGTGGGCAATCACCACAAACTGGCCTTCCTCAAGGTGCTTCCCAAGGAGTTTGACGGCGAAGGCACAGCCGACTCTCCTTATCTCGTCCGCTCGTTAAAGGATATTCTGAAAATCAGCAATGCCGTTGACAAGCAGAACATCCGCTATACCGGCACGCATTTCCGCCTCATGGCCGACCTCGACCTCACAGGCGTGGATAACTTCATCGGCATCTCGGCTGTGGGCACGCAGAATGCTTTCAACGGCATCTTCGACGGCAACGGCCATGTCATCAAAAACTGGATTATCGACCGCTGCGGCCTGCAGAACGGTACCGCCACGGTGCCTCTCTCGTCGAGCTATATGGTCGGCTTCTTCCTCTATACCGGCGAGCAGGCCGAGGTGCGCAACCTCACCATCGACGCCTCTTGCTCCGTTACAGCCGGCTCGCATGTGGCCCCGCTCATCAGCCAGAACGCCGGTTTGGTGGAGAACTGCCGTAACTTCGCTCCCGTTACCGGTCTCTACAACGAAACGGGCGGTCTGGTGGCCGCAAACCTCGCCACAGGCATTCTCCGCAACTGCTACAACGGCGCCGCCGTCAAGGGTGGCCGTCAGGTGGTAGGTGGCCTCGCCGGCATCAACGCCGGCCGCATGGAGGACTGTCAGAACGACGGCTTCGTCCTCAACGACAGCATCAGCAATTATTCACCCGTCATCGGCGCCACCGGCATTGCCGGCGGTCTGGCGGGTCTCAACTACGGCGTCATCACCAACTGCCTCGGCGCCGGCTCCGTCAAAGCGCGTCAGATTGCAGGCGCAATAACGGGCGAGAATATGGAGGAGGGCGTCATCACCAACACCCTCGCCACGGGCATCGTCTTCCACAGCGAAGTGGCCGGCACGCAGGGCGCTGTAACGGGTCGTCAGTTCGGCGCAGAAAATTCGCTTCAGAACGTCTTTTATGATGCCCAGCATACTTCCGACACCGACGGTGAAAATATGTCGCTCACGGGCGTTACAGGGCTGAATACGGCCATCCTCGTTTCCGGCTCGCTGCCTAAGGGTCTCGACGCACCGCTCTGGTGCGCCGCAAAGGGCCGCTTCCCCATGCTCGCCGCTTTCCAAAATCTGAAGCAGGCCATCTTCAACGCCTCCACGCATGTGGATTTCAGCACTGAAGGTCGCACAGATACTCGCTTCGCCATGCGTCGTGCCGCTCAAATCTCCTGTCCCGAAGGGGCTGCTCTCTCTCTTGCGCAGGGCAAGCTCTCGGTCAGCCGGAACACTCTTGCCGTTCCGTCCGGTGTGCGAGCTGTCTCCGACACGCTGCGCATCGTTTCCGCCGGTATGGAAAAGGTCATCCCGCTCTTCGCTCCGGGCGCTATCCTGGCAAAGGGCGACGGCTCGGCGCAGAATCCGTGGCTCATTGAAGCGGCTGCCGACTGGAACACGCTCCTGGCGTATGCCGCTGAGAACAATATCGACTTCCGCGACGAGTCATTCAGCGTTACCAAAAACATTGACTTCGGCGGCAGCACGCTGGCGCCTCTGGGCGACGGTGTTACGCCTTTCCGGGGCACACTCCGGGGCAACAACCACTCGTTCAGCAACATCAGCATCTTCACCACGGTCAGTAATGCCGGTCTCTTCGCCTCCCTCGGCAGCGAGGGCCGCGTGCAAGACCTTGTCATCGACGGCACAAGCTCGGCAAAGGGTTACAGCAACGTGGGTATGGTGGCCGGTCGCAACGCCGGTGTCATTGAACACTGTGTCAACAAGGCCACGGTGCAGTCAGCATACACCTACGCCGGCGGCATGGCGGGTTACGTAGTGGCCGGTGGCCGGTTCCTCAACTGTCAGAACTACGGCGCCATCACCTCTGACCAGGGTCAGGCCGGCGGCATAGCCGGTGGCAACGGCTCCGACATCGGCGGCCTCATCAGGGGCTGCGAAAACCACGGCACCATAGTCTCCGGCGAACGTAGTGCCGGCGGCATCATAGGCTCTGGGCGTGTGGCTATCAGCAATTGCGTCAACCACGGCAACATCTCCTCCGTCAGCACTTACGCCGGCGGCATCGTGGGCTATCACACCTACACCTTCCCCATCGACAGCTGCGAAAACCGTGGCGACGTAACGTCGCAGGCGGGTGCGGCAGGCGGCATCGCCGGTTATCTGTTTGCCTCGGCGCCTCTCAGCCATTGTGTCAACTATGGCGACGTAACCTCAGGCAAGACTTGGGCCGGTGGCATCGTGGGCAATTCTTACCGCGCTCCGGTGTCGGTGGTCAACAGCGTCAATTACGGCAACATCACCGCCACAACAACGCATGCCGGCGGCATCATCGGCAATCTCATCGCCGCCACCGACTCCACCGCCAACACGCTCTCTCATCTCGAGAACCACGGCGTCATCCAGGCCGGCGGCAACTATAGCGGCGGCATAGTGGGCCAGATGGGCTCTTACGGCACTCTCTCGCACGCCTCCAACTACGCTCCGGTTACTGCCAAAGGTAACTACGCCGGCGGCATCGGCGGCAACGTAAGCTCTGAAACGCTCATCTCGCAGTGCCGCAACTCGGCTCCCGTCAAGGGCGCAATCTATGTGGGCGGCATCGCCGGCGGTTTCATTGGCCAAATGGACCTCTGCTGCAACTCAGGCAGTGTTACCGCCGACAAATACACCGCCGGCGGTCTGGGAGGCACCACCCTCAGCACAACGACTGTGAAAGCGGCCATCTCGCGCAGCTTCAACACCGGCTCTGTGCAGAGTCTGGGCACCACGGCCACTACCAATTATAACATCGGCGGCATCCTGGGTGGCGGCAATGTCAAGCTCAGCTCGGTGTATAATGTCGGCGACGTCAGTGCCTATAAATGTGCCGGCGGTCTGGTAGGACTGGCCGTAAAAGGGTCTGCCTCGGGTCAGGGCACATCGGTGAAAGACTCGTATAATGTGGGCAGCGTAACGTGTCTGGAGAGTGGCAACGAAAGCACCTGCGGCCACCTCATCGGCGCTTCGGCAGCTCTTACGTATGTCTCCTACACCAACAGCTACTTCGACAAGCAGATGGCCGCTGCGGTCTCTTATCCACTCGACACAGCCGCCACCGCCATCATGACGCGCGATTTCAGCACCGACAGACTCGGCGCCGACTTCGTTCAGCTGGCTCCCAACACCTATCCGGTGCTGAAGGAGTTTGCCACCGACAGTCTGGCACGGCTCTACGCTTCGGCGCTGCGTCTGGCCGACGGCAACACGCGCCATAATGTGGTGAGCCGCTTCTTCCTGGCTGCTCCCGACGGCATCAGCTGGTCGTCCGACCACTTCAACCTCTCCGACGGCCGCGGCCGCTGGAACGATCTGAGCGTAGGGCAGACGTATCCTCTTTATGCCAACTTCGGCACTTACCACCGACCCTTCCTGCTCACCGTCAATGCCACCTCAGGCCTGAGTGCTGCTGACGCTGACATCGCCGGGCAGACTGCGGCAATACTCTGGTATGCACCCGACGGCACCCGACTCCCTGCAGCCCGCAAAGGCTTCTGCATCAAAGTTTCCGTTTACCCCGACGGCCGACGCACCACCACCAAGGTGCTCGTGCCCTAACCCTCTTCCCTCTCTCCCCCCCCCC
>FR897843.1:35981-57587 GCA_000437495.1 Prevotella sp. CAG:485 | reverse complement strand
TTCGAGGCTAAAGCCTTCGCCGGCACCAAAATTATGGTTAGTTGTGGTTGCTGCAATGCTTGGAGGGTTGGGGCTGAGGGCCCGGTTGCTATAATTTTGGTGCTGGAGAAGGCTTTAGCCTCGAATTCAGGCAGGCGAGGGCTTTAGCCTCGAATTACTGGCCCTTGCCGTGGCAGTTTTTGTATTTCTTGCCGGAGCCGCAGGGGCAGGGGTCGTTGCGGCCAACCTTCGGCTGCGTGTTCTTGATGGGCATGCGCGTAGGCTGTTGTTGAGCGTAGCTGCTCTGCATGGCTTTGCGCTGGTTGCTCTCGTAGTCGTCGCGCGTGGTCGAGTAGTTGGCGTAGGGGTTGTTGGCCGGCGCTGAGCTGTATTCGCGCTTCAGAGCCTGGCGCGGACGGGCAGCCTTAGCCTCCTCCTCGGCAGCTCGCGCGGCTTCAGCCTGAGCCTTAGCCTCCTCGTAGTCCGGCACGGCGAGTTTGCCGCGAAGAAGCGTAGAAACAGATTTCGTGTTCATATCCCACAGCATCTTCTTCCACAGCTCGTAAGCCTCGAGCTTGTAGATTACCAGCGGGTCTTTCTGTTCGTAGCTGGCGTTCTGCACCGACTTGCGCAGCTCGTCCATTTCTCGCAGCTGTTCCTGCCAGCAGCGGTCGATTGAGCTGAGAAGCACCGCCTTCTCCCAGGCTTTGCTCAGAGGAGCGCAGTCGTTGTTATAAGCCTCGGTTATGTCGAAGCGGATGTTGTACACCCGTTTACCGTCGGTTACCGGCACACCCACCAGACCCGTGGCGCCCTGCATCTCCACAAAGTCCTTTATGTAAGGCATAGCCCCTTCGCGCATCTTGTCTTTCTTGCGCTGCAGGTCGGTCATGGAGGCCTCAGCAATGCGTTCGGTGATTTCGTTGGCGTCGAGGTGCGGATATTCCTCAGCTTTCACCGGCACATCCAGCGCCAGCACCTTACGCGTTTCCTCCTGCAGGTCCTCGAAGCTGCCGCTGCGACGCGTAATCTCCTCGGCGGTTTCATAAATCATGTTGGCGATGTCGCTGCCCACACGTTCGCCCTTCAGAGCGTTCTGACGGCGTCCGTAGACACCCTTGCGCTGAGCGTTCATCACATCGTCATATTCCACCAGACGCTTACGTATGCCGAAGTTGTTCTCCTCCACGCGCTTCTGTGCGTTCTCGATGGACTTGGTAACCATCTTCGAGTCGATCATATCGCCCTCCTTGAAGCCGAGACGGTCGAGCGTCTTTACCACCCTTTCATTGGCGAAGAGGCGCATCACAGTGTCTTCAAACGACACGAAGAATACTGAGCTGCCCGGGTCGCCCTGACGTCCCGAGCGGCCGCGCAGCTGACGGTCGACGCGGCGGCTCTCATGGCGTTCCGTGCCTATGATGGCCAGACCGCCCGCCTCTTTGACCTCCGGAGTAAGCTTGATGTCGGTACCACGGCCTGCCATGTTCGTGGCAATGGTCACCATACCCTTTTCGCCGGCGTGAGCCACGATGTCGGCCTCCTTCTGGTGCAGCTTGGCGTTGAGCACCTGATGCGGTATCTTGCGCAGCTGAAGCATACGGCTCAGCAGCTCCGAAATCTCCACCGACGTGGTACCCACGAGCACCGGACGGCCAATCTCTATCATGGCCTGAATCTCGTCGATTACCGCGTTGTATTTCTCTTTCTTGGTGCGGTAAACGCGGTCGTTCTGGTCGTTGCGAATCACCGGACGGTTGGTGGGAATCTCCACCACTTCCAGCTTGTATATGTCGTAGAACTCGCCGGCCTCCGTCATAGCCGTACCGGTCATGCCGGCCAGCTTGCGGTACATGCGGAAATAATTCTGCAGCGTGATGGTGGCGTAGGTCTGAGTGGCAGCTTCCACCTTGACACCCTCCTTGGCCTCGATGGCCTGATGCAGACCGTCGCTGTAGCGGCGACCCTCCATGATACGGCCCGTCTGCTCGTCTACAATCTTTATTTTGTTGTCGTCGATAACGTATTCCACGTTGATGTCGAACAGCGTGTAGGCTTTCAGCAGCTGATTGACCGTGTGTACACGTTCCGACTTGATGGAATAGTTCTGCAGCAGCTCATCCTTGCGGCTCTGCTTCTGCTCGTCGGTGAGCGGCTCGTTCTCCACTGCCGACAGCTGAGCGGCGATGTCGGGCAGAATGAAGAATTCCGGGTCCTGATTGGTGCCCGAAAGCACCTCTATGCCCTTGTCGGTAAGTTCTATGGAGTGGTTTTTCTCGTCGATTACGAAATAGAGCGGTTCCACAGCCTTCGGCATCTCGCGGTTGTTGTCGGCCATGTATTTGGCTTCCACCTTGAGCAGAATCTGTTTTATGCCCTCTTCGCTGAGATAGCGGATGAGCGGCTGATATTTGGGCAGACCCTTGTAGACGCGGAAAAGCGCCAGACCGCCGTCTTCGAGCAACTGTTCGGCGCTGAGAGCCTTCTTGGCCTTCTCCTCGGCCGGACGCTCGTCGTATTTGGCAATTTTCTCCGGGTCGCCGCTCATAGCCGCCGTAATCTTGTTGCGGGCTTCCACAAGCAGGTTCTGGGCCAGACGCCGCTGAGCGTTGTATACCTTCTCCACATTGGGCTTGAACTCCACAAACATCTGGTCGTCGCCCTTCGGCACCGGACCGGAGATGATAAGCGGCGTTCGGGCGTCGTCGATAAGCACCGAGTCCACCTCGTCCACAATGGCGTAGTAGTGTTCCTGACGCTGCACCAGGTCTTCGGTCATGAGCGCCATATTGTCGCGCAGATAGTCGAAACCGAACTCATTGTTGGTGCCGAAAGTAACGTCACACTCATAAGCTGCGCGGCGTTCCTTGCTGTTGGGGCGCGTCTTGTCGATGCAGGCCACCGTGAGGCCGTGGAACTGATAGAGCGGACCCATCCATTCCGAGTCGCGCTTGGCCAGATAGTCGTTCACCGTTACGACATGCACACCTTCGCCCGTGAGAGCGTTGAGGAAGACAGGCAGCGTGGCCACCAGCGTCTTACCCTCGCCCGTAGCCATCTCCGCAATGTTATTGCTCACCTTCTTGCCGTCGATCATCATGCCGTGAAGCACCTGGCCGCCGATGAGCTGAACATCGTAATGCACCATATCCCATTTGGTAAGATTGCCGCCGGCCACCCATTCATTTTTGTAGATGGCCTTGTCGCCCTCAATGGAGATGAAGTCCTTGCCCTGAGCCGCCAGCGCGCGGTCGGCGTCAGTGGCCGTAACCTCTAAAGTGTCATTCTCCTTGAAGCGGCGTGCCGTTTCCTTCACAATGGCGAAGACCTCGGGCAGCGCCTCATCGAGTTTGCGGGCATACATCTCGAACTTCTCCTCGCGCAGAGTGTCAATCTCCTTCCACAGCGGTTCGCGCTTGTCGTAGTCGAGTGTCTCGATTTCCTGACGCAGCTCGGCTATGCGGTCGGACGTCTGCTTTGCCACGCCGCGGATGTCGTCGCGAATCACGTCAACACGCGCGCGAAGCTCATCATTGCTCAGGCTCTGAAGCTCGGCACTGATGGGGTTTATCTGTTCTGTAACACGTTTCCACAGCGGACGCACGGCGCGTTCGCTCTGGTCTCCGAGTATCTTTTTCAGTATTTTGCCTATACCCATTTTCTCTGTTATGTAGTTTTATGCTGCCGGACACTGATTAAGCATTTTTATGCACCGGCAAAAATTATCCGCAAAGATAATAAAAATATGTGGTTTTGCAAAAAGGCTCCCTCTGCGGGCGCCCCGGACTCTTTTCAGCCCCTTTTTTAACTCTTTTCCGATTCTTTGCCGCCCGTTTTCCCTTCACGGCAAAACCAGCGAGCGCGCTATGGAGCCGTTGGGAGCCGGCAACCGCAGCAAGCGGCTCAGCGTGGGCGCGATGCGCAGTGCCGACACCGGTTCAGAGGCTTTTGAGGGCGTATGACCCGGAGCCATTATAACAGCCGGAGTGGCGGCAGTGTTCATCCGTATGGCTGTGCGCGTCGACGGTGTGGAATAGTCGTCGTTGAGCGTCCAGCCCGGCTGCACACTTATTATCAGGTCGCCGGCGGTGTTAGCGTCGAGCGCACGCGAAGCCCGTTCCAGAGCGTCGGTAGTGCCGCTGAGGATGTCGCCGAGCGTCGTCACCGTGGCTATGCCGCTCATACGGCTCAGAAAATCGCGCGCCTCCTCCAAGGGAGTGCTTCCCGATGAGGCAGGGCGGCGAGCCGCTTCCTCCATAGCCTTGTTGTTGAGATAGACGTGCGTGCCCGAGATGCCGTCAACGTAATCCGCATGACCATATTTGGCACCCATGTAAGAGTTCAGCAGCGCCGCGGCGCGTTTGGTGCTCAGCTCTCCCCCCGGTATGCGATACATCTCCGCAGGATGCGCGTTGTTGTCGAAATGCCCCGTGGAAAGCAGGAAGACGACCGTTTTGTCGAGCCCTACCTCCTTGTCGATGGCATTTAGCAGCCGTTCCAAATCCCTGTCCAGACGCAGATAAGCGTCCGTCAGTTCCACGCGGTAATCCCCGTCGCGGTTGCGGTTGTAAGGAGCAAGACTATAGGCCAGATTGAGCATATCGATGGTGCCTTTGCCGTGTCCCGGCTTCAGTTCGCGCAGATACTGAACGGCCACATCGGTGATTTCGCGGTTGCCCGCCGGCGTGCGCCCGAAGGTGGTGTATACATCGCGGTCAGCGCTGCGGAAGCCGTGGCTGAAGGGGTAATACTTCTTCTGCGGCGGCAGCCCCGGATATCTGTCTATGCTCAGCAGAGGTTTCCATTGCATGGTGTCGATGCGGCGGTGCAGAGGCTGCTGCATATTGCGCATCACAAGGGGAGCCGGCAGAGCGCCGGTGTAATAGGGCGACGTTGTCCACTGGCCTGTGTTGGGGTCAATCCACGCCGCCGAAGTGGGCGTGTGGCCTCCCATAAGCACAGCAAACAGCGGGTCGGCAGCCACCGAATAGACCTTGTTGAACTTCTGGCCGTCAATCACCAGCTCGTCGGTGATGGTCGACAGCAGCAGTTGTTCGGGCGAGTAGTTGTTGTTTGCCATCAGCGCCGGAATGCGGCGGCGCGTCTTGCGGTCGAACGTCTCCGCCCCCGTAACACCGTTGTTGGCCGGCCATGACCCCGTGTAGAGCTGTGCTATGGCCGAGGCACCGTCTGTCTGCGGCACGCCGAAGTCCAAATCGGAGATATAGAGCCCGTTTTTCAGCAGCCTGTTGAAGCCTCCCTCGCCCATCAGCGGCAGCAGGTCGTGCAGATAATCAGTTTGCAACTGGTCGGCCACTATGCCTATTACAAGCTGAGGGCGTTCGGCACGCATCGGCGCACAGATTGCCAATGCGGTGGCGAAAACAATTGTGGCATATATACGGCGAACTCGATATTTCATGTTCTAATTATTGCGGTTTTTTGAAAAATAACAGCGAATATGACACGGCAGAAATCATCTCCGTGAGGGCTATGGGCAGCATGGCGGCGTTGCCACACTGGGTCTGGAAAGGCCATATCACCGCCACAAACAACAGCGCAATGGCCTGTGCAGTGAGATATGCCACCGCTATGGGGCGCGTGCGGCGGCTCCACACAAGCAGCGGCACAATGAGCGCCAAGGGGTTTATCCACGTCAGCAACAGATTGGGCGACGCGGCGCGGTGTATGGAGAAAAACACCAGGAAGGCTATTATGCAGCCCATTAACCCCGTCATGCCGTAGAAGAGCGCCATGAACCAGTTCAGCACCCTCAGCCGGCGGCGGCAGAAGATGAAACAGGCCGCTGCGATGACCACGAGCAGCCATCCGGCAAACACCGGCGAGGCATACCACGGAGTGGGAGGCAGGGTGGCGTCGGGAGCGCCTTTCCATAGCACTGTGGTGTTGCTCACCAGGGGCTGACCGTTGCTCATCACCGCGTCGGCCACCTTGTCGTGAAGCACTATGGGCAGGAAAATCTGGTCGGAGTTGCTGATGGCCGTATCCACCGGATAGGCCAACGCAAGGTCTATGCCCAGACTGTACCACGGATAATGACTGTGATAGGCACGCATAGCCTGCCGATAGGTGGGGTAGAGCTGCCCGGCAGGCAGAGTTACGCCCCCGGCCGCTTTGTCGATTTGGTCCCATACGCGCGTGGAGCAATTGTCCTTTACATAGTCGTAGAGATAGACCCGGTTTTGCGGCAGGGCGTTTATTTGCAGAGCCTTGCGCAAGGCTTCGGCCTGCGGCTGAGTGAGATTGAGTGTCTGCTCCTCCACACGCCGTCCGTTCGACACATATTCGGGCATAAACCACTCAAACGGATAGCCGCCTACCTGATACATCATCTCACCCTTGACGAAGCGTCCCACGAAGTTCGGTTCTAAAAAATCGAACATGCCGTAGTTCCACACCGAGTCGAAGGGTTGATTGTTGCTGTCGGTGCCGCGTATGCGCAATGCCGTGTGGCCGTAAAGCTCATAGACCTCCTTACCGGGCCAGCAGGTTATCAGACTCACCTTCAGCTCTGCCACCGCTTCCGACAGCATCAGAGCCGCCAGCAGCGTCAGCAACGTTGATATACACTTACCGTAATTCTTTCCCATACACCTTATATGTATTGCTTCACCGGCTTTTTGCTATAAGGGTGTGCCAAAACAACCTCTGACACACCCTATTATCTTACACTTTGTACTATGGATTAGTATTCGCAGTTCTTGGGATAACGCGGGAAGGGAATCACGTCGCGAATATTCTGCATACCTGTTACGAACAGCACCAGTCGCTCAAAGCCCAGGCCGAAGCCCGAATGAGGCACTGAGCCGTAGCGGCGCGTGTCGAGATACCAGTCCATGCCCTGCAGGCCGAGTTCGTCAACGCGTGCTTTCAGCTTGTCGTAGTCCTCCTCACGCTGGCTGCCCCCGATGATTTCGCCGATGCCGGGGAAGAGAACGTCCATGGCGCGCACCGTCTTGCCGTCGTCGTTGAGCTTCATGTAGAAAGCCTTTATCTCCTTGGGGTAATCGGTGAGGATTACCGGTTTGCGGAAGTGTTCCTCCACCAGATAACGCTCGTGCTCGGAAGCCAGATCAACGCCCCAGTAAACCGGGAACTCAAACTTCTTGCCGCTCTGCTCCAGAATCTTCACACCTTCGGTGTAGGGCAGGCGCACGAAGTCGTTGTGCAGCACGAACTTCAGACGCTCTATCAGACCCTTGTCGAACATATCGTTGAGGAACTGAATATCGTCGGCGCAATGCTCAAGAGCGTAGCCAATGCAGTATTTCACAAACTCCTCGGCCAGGTCCATGTTGTCTTCAATCTCATAGAAGGCCATTTCCGGCTCAATCATCCAGAACTCCGACAGGTGGCGCGGAGTGTTGGAGTTTTCGGCGCGGAACGTGGGGCCGAAGGTGTAAATCAGACCTAAGGCAGTGGCGCCAAGCTCACCCTCGAGCTGACCCGAAACGGTGAGGGAAGCCTGTTTGCCGAAGAAGTCGCGGCTGTAATCCACCTTGCCCTCTTCGGTGCGGGGCAGGTCTTCGAGGTTGAGAGTCGTTACCTGGAACTGAGCGCCGGCGCCTTCGCAGTCGCTGGCTGTTATCAGCGGCGTGTGGAAGTAGCAGAAGCCCTTGGAGTTGAAGAAGTTATGCACCGCAAAGGCCAGTGCGTGGCGTATGCGGAGCACGGCGCCAAACGTGTTGGTGCGCGGACGCAGATGCGCCTTCTCGCGCAGGAACTCCATGGTATGACCCTTTTTCTGCAGCGGATAACCGGCGTCGGAGGTGCCGTACACCTCTATCTCATCGGCCTGCAGCTCAACGGTCTGGCCTTTGCCCTGGCTCTCGGCAAGAGTGCCCTGTGCGTGGATGGCCGAACCCGTGGTGATGAGCTTCAGAAGCTCCTCCTGACTGCCGAAGCGGCTCATGTCGAGCACTATCTGCAGGTTCTTGATGGTGGAGCCGTCGTTGAGGGCTATGAACTGAACGTTCTTGTTGCCTCGGCGCGTACGCACCCAGCCCTTTACATCGACCTCCTTACCTGTATATGCTGCCGCGTCTGCAAGCAGACTTTTTACGGTAACTCGCTTTATATCTTTCATTGTTGTGTTGCTTATTCAAACGACCCCTGGCGCAGATAGTTTACCTCTTCCTGTGTCAGGTAACGCCATTTGCCGCGGGGCAGATTTTTCTTTGTCAGACCGGCGAAATACACGCGGTCAAGCTTCACCACTCTGTAGCCAAGAGCCTCGAAGATGCGGCGCACAATGCGGTTGCGTCCGCTGTGAATCTCTATGCCGGCCTGTTTGCGGTCGGTGTCCGAGACGTAGCTGATTTCGTCGGCGTGAATCTCGCCGTCGTCAAGCTCTATGCCGTCGGCAATGCGCTGCATATCCTCTTCGGCAATAGCCTTGTCGGTCCAGACGTGATAGATTTTCTTCTTCACGAACTTGGGGTGAGTGAGCTTCGAGGCCAGGTCGCCGTCGTTGGTGAGCAGCAGAACGCCGGTGGTGTTGCGGTCCAGACGACCTACCGGATAGATGCGTTCGCGGCAGGCATTCTTCACAATGTCGAGTACCGTGGTGCGGCCTCCCGGGTCATCGCTTGTGGTGACGCAGTTTTTGGGCTTGTTCAGAAGCACATAGCATTTGCGTTCGGGCACCACTACCTTGCCGTCATATTCCACCACATCGGCGGGTTTGATTTTCGTACCGAGTTCGGTAACCACCTTTCCGTTCACCGTTACGGCTCCTGCCTGAATCTTTTCGTCGGCTTCGCGGCGCGAGCAGATCCCGGCGTTGCTCATGAACTTGTTCAGACGCATTTCGCTGTCGGGATCCGGAATGTCTACCGTATATTCTATCTGTTTGGGACGCGGGGTAAAGCGCTGAGCCTGCTGGCGGAAGGTGTTGCGCTGGTTGGGCTGACGGTTGTAGCCGCCCGGCTGACGCTGCTGGTATCCGCCGGGCTGACGCTGCTGATAACCGCTCTGCTGACGGGGCTGATAGCCACCCTGCTGACGCTGATAACCGCCCTGCTGGTATCCGCCTTGCTGACGCTGCTGATAACCGCCCTGCTGGTAACCGCCCGGCTGACGCTGCTGATAGCCCTGCTGACGCGGTTGGTAACCACCCTGCTGACGCGGCTGATAGCCCTGCTGACGCGGCTGATAACCGCCGCTGCGGTCGTTGTGAGGACGATAGTTGGAATAGGGTTGCTGAACGTCGTTCGATTCTCCGTTGATAGCATCTTCTCCATCGCCCTGAGGTTTGTTGTAGGATGCACCCTGTCCGTAGGTGTTCATGCGCGGACGCTGCTGATAGCCGCCCTGATAGGGATGCGGCTGATAGGGACGCGGCTGATAGCCTTCGCGGCCATTGTCGGTTGCCGGGTGAGGGGTGTCACCTCCAAAATTTACTTTCTCGTAATGGGACTGTTCAATCGGACTGCCGCCTATGGGCGTGGCCCCTATACGCGGGCGTTTAGGTTTCTTTTCTGTATCCATGGGTATGTGTTCTTGACGCGATGCATCATCTCTGATGTGGTCGGGCCGCTTTGGTTTTAAAGGTTCTTTGTTTGTGTTTGTGTGTATCTATTTGTTGCTCTACAATGTGATGTTGTCTGCCTTAGGCAAACTTTCTTGCAAAGATAACAACTTTTCTTGGAATATTGACTGACCATGGGCAAAAAAATCACCCCGGACAGGCAATTTTTTTATCCGAGGTAATTTTTATGGGTCTATTGGCGCTGTTCTCGTAGCTTTTACAGGCGCTTTCAGAAGGGGAGTTCCTCGTCGAAAGCCGAGTTAGCGGCGGTGTTGGAGATGGTGTTGGAGGAGACGGTGTCGGCGGCACGCGATGCCTGAGGCAGCGTCTCGAGGCTCTTCTTCAGTTCCTCGTCGCATTTGGTGAGTTTGGCGCGGCAATATTTCAGCAGGCTGATGGCCTGAGTGGTGTAGGCGCTCAGATTGTCGATGTCGCAGTTGGGCGACTGCATCAGCCCAAGTATATTCTCCAGTTTGGAAATAGCTTCGGAATAAGTGAGGTTCTGTTGGTCCATATCGGGTGCTATATGTTGTTTTCTATGGCTGTTACGGTTGATGTGAATTCACCTTTTGCCAGACGCGTTGTCAGCGAGGTGCCGGGAGAAAGCTGCGAGGCGTCGGTAACGGCGTGGCCGTTGACCAGCGTCAGCGAATAGCCGCGTGCCAGGGTGGCCTGCGGACTATAGGCTTTTACCAGACGCGCTATGTTGTCGAGGCGCTGTGTGGCGTTCTGCAGGCCTGAAGTGGCTGCGCTGCAGAGGTTTTGCTGAAAATAGTCGAGCTTCTGGCGCTGCAGCCGCAGAGTGGCGCGGCCGGCGTCGGGCAGCCGGTGTACGATGTTGTCGAGGCGCTGTGCGGCATTCTGCAGACAATGGCGGCTGAGCTGCGGAATCAGCGATTCTATGGAGGCCAACCGCTGCGAGGCGTTGCTCAGTCCCTGACGAGCGGTGGTGTGCAGACGCGTCTCAAGCTGCGACAGCTGTTCGCGCGAGCCGCTGATTATGGACTGTGCCAGTCCGGCAATGTCGCGTGTCAGCGTCTCTATGCGCGCCAATGTGTCAGCGGCATGACTTATCAGCCATTCGGCCGCTGCCGTGGGCGTTTTTACGCGCGTATGGGCTATCTCGTCGAGCACCGTGCGGTCGCGCTCATGGCCTATGCCCACAATCACTGGCAGCACACAGCGTGCCACGGCGCGGGCCAGCTCCAGATTGTCGAAGCCGTTGAGGTCGGTGGTGGCGCCACCGCCGCGAATTATCACCACGCAGTCAAAGGCATCAGCCACCATCTCTATGTGCCGAAGGGCGCTGATTACGGTGGGTGCTGTGCGCTCGCCCTGCATGGTGGCTTCAAACAGCACCGGGTAAAAGACAAGTCCGTAAGGATTGCCGCCAAGCTGGTTGAGGAAGTCGCCGTAGCCGGCCGCTCCCGCTGCCGAAATCACCGCAATGCGCTGAGGCGCGAGGGGCATGGTGCGCGTGCCGTTGAGCTTCAGCAAACCCTCCTTCTGCAGCCGCTCCAGAATCTCGCGCCGCAGCTGTTCCATGTCGCCCAACGTGTATCGCGGGTCGATGTCGGAGATGTTGAACGACATGCCGTATTGCTCGTGATAGATGGCCGAGCCGCGAAGCATCACCTTGATTCCCGACTGCAGGTTTGCCCCCGTGGCAGCCCGGAATTTGGCGTTGAGCAGATAATAGCGGTTGCTCCACAGGGTGGCGCGTATCTTGGCAATGGTGCGTCCGGAGGCATCCTTCTCAATCAGATCCATGTAGCAGTGATTGGCCACACGCACATCGCTCAGCTCGGCCGTAACCCAGCGTTCGCGCAGATTCGTGTCTCTGGCCACCAGATTGCGTATCAGAGCGGCATACTGGCTCAGTGTCAGGGCATTGCAGCCCCCGTTAGTGTCCATGGTCATTTCATTTCGCCCAGTTTTATGAGAGCGCCTGTGGCGGGGTCGAAGGTGGCACAGGCAGGGGCTTTCTTATTGGTGAACAGAGAGGGGTCGAGGGCGAAGGGAATGCCGAACTGAGCCATGGGCATGGTGGTTGACAGCAGCTCGCGTCCCTGCCATTGCAGACTCACCGTGGCAGTGCCCGGAAGCATATACATAATGCCGTCGCGCGGCAGCTTGGCCGTCTGGCCCTTGTCGTCAACCGGCACTTCCGGCTGCTCATATTCCAGAATGTCGGCATAGACCGGAGCGCCCGAAAGGTCGTTGCGGTTCACAAATCCCGTGTAAGGGTTGAGGCGAGCCACCACATAGCGGCCGGCCTTGTCGGGCACCAGAGTGAACCGGGCAGTGCGCGTCTCGGTCATTTCGCGGCCTCGGAAAGCGTTGAGCATCAGTTCCTCCTGATGTGCCAGCGAGTTGAGCATCAGCTCCAGTTGCTTGCCGTCGGTGGGCATATTCTCGGCCACTCCGCGTGTCAGGTCGAGGCGCGACTGACGCACATCGTTCAGTCCGGCGGCCAGCAGAGAGGCTCTGCGCGCGTCGCTCTGTGCCGACGAGAAATCCTCGCTTACATATTGCAGATATTCCGTGGCTGACGGCATCATCAGCGGCTCCGGATTCGACAGCGGCTCCCAGCCCTTCGGCTCTTCAACCTCCGTGTTGACGCCCAACAGCATATTGTCGGCGGCCACGCAGAGAGTGAGATTCTGTCCGGCTTTGAGCTGCATACGATAGAGCGCCGAGTCGTTGGCCACACCGTAGCTGCGCATTCGCACATCGGTTATCTCCCAGCTCTCGGAGTCGCTGTCAATCACCTTGTCTGTGCCGATGTATTTGGTGGCGTAGAGCCGGAAAGGGCCTGCCTGCCGCACTGTGTGCCGCACGGTAATCTCAACCTCTAAAGCCGTGTTGGGCAGAGCGTAGACCAGCCCGTAGTCGGAATATTTGTCGGGGGTGAGCAGGCGTGTTTGTTGCGCGGTGGCTGTGCCGGAGATAATCACGCCGAGAAGAAGGGCTATGAAGGTGCGCATATCTGTGATTCTTTAATTTGTTTGAGGGTGGTTATGATGGTTGTAAACGGCGCTTGGAAATGGGTCTTAGTTTGATTTCAGCACCACGTCGATGGCTCGGCCCAGGTTCTCGGCCACATCGTTGGCAGTGAGGCCGAACTGACCCACCTGCGCGGCGGCCAAGTCGCCCGCCAGACCGTGAACGTAAACGGCAATGGTGGCGGCAGGCTCCGGACGGTAACCCTGTGCCAGGAAAGCGGCAATGGTGCCCGTGAGCACATCACCCGACCCGGCCGTGGCCATACCGGCGTTGCCCGTAGAGTTGATATGCACCTTTCCGGTGGGGCGCACAATCATGGTGTGATGGCCCTTCAGCACAATGATGATGTTGTAATAACGGGCCTTCTCCACCGCCTTCTTAAGCCTCTCTTCGGCACACGTATGCTCGCCGAAGAGCCGGTCGAACTCACCGGCGTGAGGCGTGATGATGGTCTTTGGCGGCAGCATTGACAGCAGCGCAGGGCGTTTTGCTATGCAGTTGAGGGCGTCGGCGTCGAGCACCAGCGGAGCCTTGACATTCTTCAGCAGCCCCTCGAGGGCGTCGATGGTCTCCGTGGCAGTGCCTATTCCCGGTCCGCAGGCCACGGCCTGATGGTCGTGGTGCAGCCGCATATCGGAGATGATGGTCTGGTTATGGTCCGGCTCGAACATGGCGCAAGGCACGGCCGTCTGCACCGGTATCATGCCGTAAGCGGCCGAATGGACCGTGGCTAACCCGGCGCCGGCACGCAGCGTGGCACGCGCCGAAAGGATGGCGGCTCCCAACATGCCCACACTGCCGCAGAAGAGCATGGCTGAGCCGTAGTCGCGCTTGGCTGTGAAGGGGTCGCGCGGATGAAGCAGCGCCCGCACATTGCGCTCCTGGATGAGGATATAGTCGGTTGCCGTTTTGAGAATGGCGTCGCGGTCAATGTTGATGTCGAGGATTTTCACCTCGCCCAACGCCGGAGCGTTGTCGGGGAAGAAGAACGACAGACGAGGCTGCTGGAAACAGAGCGTGAGCGAGGCATGCACCATATCGCGCGTTATCGTCTGGTCGTTCCATTCGCCGAAGAGCCCGGAGGGTATGTCGATGCTGATGACGAAGGCCTCAGAGGCGTTGATGTAGCGCGCCACCGTGACGAAGCCCCCCTGGAGAGGCTTGCGCAGGCCGGCGCCGAAGAGGCCGTCGATTACCACATCGCTGCTGCCGAGCACCGGTGGCACGAACTCGCGTTCCACCACCGTGAAGCTGACCCCCTCGATGGCTTCGAGGCGTTCGCGTTCTATGCGGCAGTCGTGGCTCAGTCGCCCTGTTACGTTGAAGAGATAGACTTCTATGTTGGGGAAGCCCTGCTCGATGAGAAGACGCGCCGTGGCCAGAGCATCGCCGCCGTTGTTGCCCGGACCGGCAATCACCACTATGCGCTGGCTGGTGTAGAAACGCGCCATGACCTCGCAGGCCACGGCCTGGGCAGCACGCTCCATAAGGTCGATGGAACTGATGCGCTGTGCCTCGCAGGTGGCCCGGTCAAGGGCTTTTATTTCGTCGGATGTAAAGATTTTCATTACTTGCGGCTCGTTTGAGTGTGCAAATATAACAATTTTATCCCGTCGTTGCAAAAGATATTTTGCGGCGCCGGTTGTTTGACTATAAAACAAACAACACGCAAAGAGTTGCATGGAAAATAACAAAATGACAAAATTACCGCCCGTGGAAAAAGTCTATGAGGCCTGGAGTGCCGTAACCGACGGGCGTGTGCAGATAGAAGCCGACAGCAATCTCGACGCCGGCCGCGCCGTTGTGAAATCCTCCGACGGCAGCAAGGAATACACCATCACCTGGCGTGACGGCGGCTCCGTATTCACCTCCTCCGACCCGGCCACTTACTGGCAGGGATATGCCGGATATCCGGTCATCGCCGTACTCATTGAGCTGAAGCGGCTGCCCTTACCCGACTGCGCCCGCCTTTTCAAAGGCGTGAACTGGACAGCTCTCAACAACAGCTACAAGCGCGATTACGCTGCCGCTCTGCTCAGCGTGGAACGCGAACGCAACATCGACCCCGAAACACCGACCCGCGAGGCCGACAACTGTCTGGCTGACCTGGCTGCCCTGGGCATTACACTGCGCCGCAAATAGAAAAATTCACCGGCAGGGGCTGTGCGCCTGCACCGTTAGAGAAATTTTTAGTAACTTTGCAGAATAAAGGGCAGAGTGCATTGTCATGCTGCCCTGTACTACGATTTTTCTATGATTAAGATAGGCATAACGCACGGCGATATAAACGGCATAGGCTATGAGGTGATAATGAAGGCCTTGGCCGACGAGCGCATTACCGAAATGTGTACTCCGGTGATTTTCGGTTCTGCCAAGCTGATAGGATATTACAGGAAGGTTTTAGGCATGGAGCCCTTCTCTGCCAATCAGATAACCGATGCGTCGCAGGCCCGCGACGGGGTGGTGAATCTGGTGAATATCTCCGACAAGGAATTCAAGGTGGATATGGGTCAGCCCACAGCCGAGAGCGGAGCAGCCTCGTTCCTGTCGCTGCAGAAGGCTGTGGCGGCTCTGAAAAAGGGCGATATCGACGCCATGGTAACGGCTCCTATCTGCAAGCAGTGCATCCATAACGATGAGTTCGCCATGGGGCACACGGAATATCTGCAGAAGGAGTTCGGCCGCGAAGGCGACCGCGCTCTGATGATTCTCTACAACGACCTGATGAGGGTGGCTGTGGCCACTACGCATCTGGCGGTGAAGGATATCCCCGCGGCAATCACCAAGGAGCTGATAACAGGCAAGATAGAAGATCTGCACAAGAGTCTGATTCAGGATTTCGGCATCGACGGACCGAAGATTGCCGTGCTGAGCCTGAATCCGCATACCGGCGACGGCGGCCTGCTCGGCACTGAGGAGGCGGAGGTGATAACGCCGGCCATCAAGGAGATGTCGGAGAAGGGTATTCTGGCTTTCGGGCCGTATGCCGCCGACGGCTTCTTCGGCTCGGGCGCGTGGCGCCGCTTCGACGGCATCCTTGCCATGTATCATGACCAGGGTCTGGCGCCGTTCAAGCTGCTGGCCGGTGACAATGCGGTGAATTTCACCGCCGGCTTGCCCGTGATACGCACGTCGCCCGATTTCGGTACCGCTTTCGACATCGCCGGCCTGAACCGCGCCGACGCTTCGGGAATGCGCACTGCCATCTATGCCGCCATAGACCTGCTGCGCACACGCCGCCGCCACCTCAAGGCTGCCGAGAACCCGTTGCGCAAACATTATGTGGAACGCGGCGCCGATAAGTCGGTGGATTTGAGCAAGGAGGAATGACTTGCCGCCGAAGAATCCGGAAAGAGAACCTGATAACCCGTAAAAACAAAATTTTGTTGAAATGAATTTTGGCATCATAGCAGCCGGCGAAGGGTCGCGCCTGGCCGGCGAAGGGGCAGCGGCCTGCAAGCCCATGATAGAGTTGTGCGGCAAGCCCATGATAGGGCGGCTGCTTCATCTTATGGCATCGTGCGGAGCAAAGCGCGTGGCCATGATACTGAATCCGGCCATGCCCGAAGTGCTGCCATACGTGCGCGGACTGGAAAAGGAGCTTGACCTGACGCTCGACATCATTGTGAAGTCAACCCCGAGTTCCATGCACAGCTTCTACGAAATCAGCAGTCTGCTCCGGGGCCACGGCCGCTTCATCACCACCACCGTCGACACGGTGTTCTGTCCCGAGGCTTTTAGGCGCTATGCGAAGATGTGGCAGGAGGCGCCCGAAAACATCGACGGCATGATGGCCATGACGCGCTATATAGACGACGAAAAGCCCCTCTACATAGATACCGACGGGGATAACGAGCCTATCCGCGCTTTCCGCGACGAGGCGTGGCCGGGAGCAAAATATATCTCAGGCGGCATCTACGGTCTCGACTCCAAAGCCATTGGCGTATTGCAGCAATGCATGGATGAGGGCGTGAGCCGTATGCGCAATTATCAGCGGCGTCTTCTCAGTGCCGGCCTCACTCTCTTAGGCCACGACATGGGCAAGATTCTTGATGTAGACCATATTTCCGACATACCAAAAGCAGAGGCCTTTCTGAGGTAGGAATAACCCGCGCCAAGGGGTCTCAATCAATATCAAAACAGCAACTACCGTGAGCCAGATAAAGATAGCCGGCGTGATGCGAGCCGGAGCCTATTCTCCCAATCACGTCGGCAACGATGCGGCAATTTTCAATGCCGCCGCCGAACAGCTCCGCAAACGCGGCTATGAGGTGAATATATACAGCGAAGAACAGTTTCAAAGCACCGACATCAGCGAGCCGGTGATTCTGAATATGTGTCGCGAAAGGGAGTCGATAGCCAAACTCCAGCGTCTTGAAACGGAGGGGAGGCTGGTGGTCAACTCCGGATTCGGCATAGAGAACTGTACACGCGAACGCATGACGCGCATACTGCTCGGCCACGGAATACCGTATCCGGAATCCATCACCGTGAACACCAACGAGAATGTGCGCGACCAGCTTGAGAAGAGCGGCTTTGAGGGCTTCTGGATAAAGCGCGGCGATTTCCACGCCATGCACAAGGAGGATGTGAGCTATTGCCGCCATGCCGAAGAGGCGCAGGAGGTGCTGCAGGAGTATTTCTACCGCGGCATACCGCGCGCTGTCATCAACCGTCATCTGCCGGGCGATCTGATAAAGTTCTACGGCATTTCGGGGCAGCCCTTCTTCTACTGGTTCTATCCGTTCGACATGGGCCACAGCAAATATGGCCACGAAGCTGTCAACGGCCATTCGCAGGGTCTTCCCTTCAGCACCGAGACGCTGAAAAGCATCTGCCAGAAGGCCGCCGAGGTGCTCGACGTGGTGGTGTATGGCGGCGACTGCATTGTGGGCGCCGACCAGAGTATTCAGATAATAGATTTCAACGACTGGCCCAGCTTCGCTCCCTGTCGTGCCAAGGCGGCGCCTTTCATTGCAAAAGCTGTAACAGCGTTAATCAACAAACGCTTCTGAGGTGCTTATGGCAGAAGCGCGATATTGACTTTAAAACAGAATTTTTATGGACAACGACGCCGAAAATATTGTGGAAGCGCTGCCGGCAGGTTATAAACTGCAAGGCAATAACCGCACATACCGTATAGAAAAGAAATTAGGCCAGGGTGGCTTCGGCATAACGTATCATGCCACCGGTCCGGTGCGCGTGGGCACCATCCTCATGGAGGTGGATTTTGCGCTGAAGGAGTTCTTCCTGAGCAACGACTGCGAAAGGCTTGCCAACAGCTCAATTTCATATTCCAACCCGGCGCGCACGCGTGTGGAAAATTCGCGCAAGGACTTTATTGCTGAGGCTCAGCGCCTGAAGAAGATTGGTTTCAGCCATCCCAACATTGTGGGTTTTGACGAGGTGTTCGAGGCCAACAACACTGCCTATTATGTGATGGAATACATAAAGGGCGACAGCCTTGACGGGTATGTGGAGAAAAAGGGTAAGCTGACCGAGAAGGAGACGCGTGAGCTGCTCTGGCCCATTCTCGACGCTGTGAAGCTGCTGCACCAGAACCGCATTTGCCACCTCGACATAAAACCGGCCAACATTATGCTGAGCCGTAACGCCGAGGGCGAGATGCGTCCGGTGCTGATAGATTTCGGTCTGTCGAAGCATTATGACAGTGCGGGTCATGCCACTTCCACCATCAATTCGTTTGGATATTCCGAGGGTTACGCGCCTGTGGAACAGTATAAGGGCATCACCACCTTCTCGCCTGAAGCCGACGTCTATTCGCTTGGTGCCACACTGTGGCATTGTCTCACGGGGCAACAGCCGCCGTCGGCACTCGATTTGCGCGACGGCGAACTGGCCGCTATGCTGCCCGCCGATGTGAGCCGGGAGATGCGGGTGATGATAGATTTTATGACCCGCGACAAACGCACACGTCCGCAATCTATCGAGATGGTGGAGGAAGCCACCCGTAAGACCCTTCAGGCCGACAAGGCTCAGGATACAAAGAAGAACGATGAGTCCGCCAAGACTGACGGCAACAAAACGGTTAGCTTCAGTCCGCAGACCCCTCCCCCCATAAAGAAAAAAGGGAATATAGCCGAAAAGTCAGGTGCAGAGGCCGAGATAGTGGAGATTGTGGACGGCGCCGATGACGGCGTTCAGCCACCTCTGACGCCCGGAAGAGATAAAACTGCCGAGGCACAGAAGCCTTCGCGCAAAACGGAGATTATAGGCTCCAAGGCTCCCGTGGCAGGCAAGCCGAAGAGTAAAAAGACCCTTTATGTGGCTATTGTGGCTTTCTTGGTCGTGGCCGTGGCGGTGGCTGTTGTGCTGATGGTTATCGGCCAAAACGAGCCGGAGAAAATAGAGTATACCGAGGAGCCTGAAACAGAGGTGAGCGGCGATGACAATACCGACGTTGAATATGTGGAGGCACCTGCTGAAGCAACGGGTGAAAGCAACACCGTAAGCGCCGAGGAGGAACAGACCGCCAAGTCTGCCCAGACCCCTCAGAGCACAACCGCCAAGCCGCAGAGCGCCAAACGCAAGGCTAATGCCGGCAAAGAGGCTAACAATCCTAAGGAACGCGCCCCGAAGGCTCAGCCTGCACCTCAGAAACCCGCACCACAGGAGAAGAAAACAGACAAGGCTCACAACTCTACAACGCCTTACAAAATGGATTTCTAAGGTTTAAGACAGCTGAGACTCTATTGTATGCGAAAGATTTGGTTAATATTGACTTTACTGACGGCCTTGGTGCCATTTGGTGTCAACGCGCAGTATAAGGCAGTTTCTGCCGGTGGCTGCCATTGCATGGTGCTGAAGACTGACGGCACTGCGTGGGGATTCGGGTTTAATCAGTACGGCCAGTTGGGCGACGGCACGACAACGCAGCGTTACAAGCCTGTTATGGCAATGAGCAACGTGAAAGAGGTGTCGGCAGGCGATATGCATACGCTGGTGCTGAAAAATGACGGCAGTGTATGGGCTTTCGGATATAACTGCAGCGGCCAGATAGGTGACGGCACCACTACAAACCGAGCCGTGCCTGTGAAAGTCCTTGACGGCATCAGACATATTGCAGCGGGCTTTCTTTCATCAATGGCTATAGGCAGCGACGGCACTCTTTGGGCCTGGGGCGATAACATTGAAGGTAAACTTGGCGTCAGCGCCGCTGAACGGCAACGCCTGCGTCCTGTGCGCGTAATGACCGGAGTAGTCGGTGTGTCGAGCGGGGAAGATCATACACTGGTTCTGAAGAACGATGGCAGTGTGTGGGCAATGGGCGACAACCACTCCGGCCAACTTGGCAATGGCACATATACCCCCTCTGCCAGGCCGGTGAAAGTTATGGAAGGAGCAAAAGCGGTGAGTGCCGGAAAATGGCATTCGCTGGCTCTTAAAACAGACGGCACATTATATGGCTGGGGTGCCAACGGAAATTATCAGCTGTCAGCGTCAGGTCAGGATTCGGCTGTGCCGATGCGTCTGCGCGGCAATGTGAAAGTTATGGATGCCGGTGAAATGCACACAATGGTGATTCTCAACGATGGCACTTTGGAAGGTTGGGGCTTCAATCAGGATGGTCAGGTGGGCAGCGGCGCAAGTTTTGAAAGCAAAGACCCCTGGATTACCGACCGATATGTCAAGAGCGTATCGGCAGGAGGTTCTTGCACTCTTTATATCTTGGAAAACGGCGATTTGATGGTTACAGGCGTTATCAATCCTCAGGAGTGATTCAAGAAAGGAGAAAGTAGGAAAAATTAAGTACGAAAGAATGGGAAATCGAGTGAAGAAATTACGGGAAGATTATAAGGCCAGCCTTAAGTCGATGGATACTGAGGAATGGTTTGACCTTGTGTTCTACCGACCGTTGGGATATATAGTGGCATTGGCAAGCAAGCGTCTGGGCATCACCCCCAACGTCATTACCATTGCGAGCATTTTCCTGGGCCTTGGCGCCGGCGTGATGCTGTATTTCAACAACGTATGGGTGAACTTGGGCGGTATGGCGCTGCTCGTTTTAGCCGATATAGGCGACAGCGCCGACGGCCAGTTAGCCCGTCTTACCAAGCAGTATTCGCGCTTAGGACGTATCCTTGACGGCCTCAGCGGCGATATATGGTTTGCGGCCATATATATAGCCATCTGTCTGCGGTCGAACGTCAATACGGACCCGTGGCTTGGCGATTTCTTCATGAACCATCACTGGGTGATTTGGGTTGTGGCCGTCGTTACCGGCTTTTGCCACGGCATCCAGGCCGCCATGGCCGACTATTACCGTCAGTTCCATCTGCTGTTTGTGAAAGGCTTCAGCGGCACGGAGTTAGAGGCTTCGGCGCAGGCCCTGTGGCAGAAATATCATGAGCTGAGCTGGCGCCATTTCTGGAAGAAACTCACCATGGGTGTATATGCCAATTACACCACGAGCCAGGAGAAACGTACCCCGCGAATGCAGCAGTTGCGCCTCGAACAATACGAGCGTTTCGGCTATGACCTGCCCCTGAGCTACCGGCAGGCTTTCCGCGAGGCGTCGAAGCCTCTGATGGCCTACACCAACATACTGAGTTTTAACACCCGTGCCTTTGCGCTCTTCATAGCAACTGTGTGTCTGCAGATGCCGTGGCTCTATTTCGCTTTCGAGCTTACGGTGCTCAACGGACTGCTGATTTATATGATGTGGCGGCACGAGAGAATATGTAAGAGATTTGTAAAAGAACTGGCAGATGGCAAATATTGACAAGAGCAGGGTAAAGGGAATAATATTCGATTACGGCGGCACCATAGACACCGGCGGCGACCATTGGAGCGAGGTTATCTGGGCAGCCTGGCAAAAGGCCGGAGTGGCTGCCGACAAGCCCACGTTTCGCGAAGCATACGTTTATGCCGAGCGCGAGCTTGCCACAACGCTGCACATACTGCCGCATCATAACTTCCGCGACCTGCTGGGCATAAAGATGCAGATAGAGCTGCAATGGCTCACCCAACACGGCGATTTCGCCCCGCAGGATGTGGAGAAGTATGCACGCCTCACGGCCGATTACTGCTATGAGGCAGCCCGGAAGAGC
>FR897843.1:33748-35963 GCA_000437495.1 Prevotella sp. CAG:485 | reverse complement strand
GGAAGAGCGTGGAGATGTCGCGCCCGGTACTTGAGGGTCTCGCAGCCGAATATCCCTTGGTGCTTGTGTCGAACTTCTACGGCAATGTGGAGGCTGTGCTGAAGGACTTTAATCTCGACACCTATTTCCAAAAGGTTATAGAGAGCGCTGTGGTAGGAGTCCGCAAGCCCGACCCCAAAATTTTCAGTCTTGGCTGCGAGGCGCTGCATCTCGATCCGCACAACGTGCTGGTGATTGGCGACAGTTACCGCAAGGATATAATGCCTGCCGAGAGTCTGGGCTGCCAGGTGCTGTGGCTGAAAGGCAAAGGCTGGACGGAAGCCGAAGATGCGCAGATGCACCCCAACATCATCAGCAACCTTGGCGAAGTACTGTCGCTTCTCTGCGGCCGATAAGCGCACAGCCTCACCCGGACGCCGATGTTAAGAGATTGGTCGGAAAGGGACATTTAGGCTTTGCCGGCCCGTTAGCCCGATTAAGGAGTTTTAACACTTAAGAGTCGATAATGTTATTTATTAACATATATTGGATGAATCAGGGGCTATTTAGGGTTATTTAACAGTTGGCGGGTCTATTTTTTACCGAAAAACTTTTGTCAAGTCAAAGTTTCATTATAATTTTGAGCCGAAATTCCGAAAGGCGCAGAGGGGCTGTGCAGAAATGCCTGCCGAAGCCGCCGGAATTGCGGGGCGTCGCTGACGCCGCACACACAACAATAGAATAATCAAAGACTTCAATACCTATTATGGCACAGAAAGCAACCAAACCGAATGGAAAGCTCGGTGTGATGGTAGTCGGCCTCGGCGCCGTTACCTCGACATTCATGACCGGCGTGCTCATGGCACGCAAAGGCCTTGCAAAACCCATTGGCTCGATGACCCAGTACGACAAGATTCGTGTTGGCCGCGGCAATGACAAAAAATACCTCCACTATAAAGACATCGTTCCTTTAGCAGACCTCAACGACATAGAGTTCGCAGCCTGGGACGTATTCCCCGTAAACGCATATCAGGCAGCTGTGAATGCCGAGGTGCTCAAAGCCAAAGACATTGAGCCGGTACGCGACGAGCTGGAGAAGATAGTAGCCATGCCGGCCGCTTTCGACCACAACTACGCAAAGCGTCTGGACGGCGACAACATTAAGAAAGTTACCGACCGCTGGGACATGACCGAGCAGATTCGCGAAGACATCCGCCGCTTCAAGAAAGAGACCGGTGTGGAGCGCGTAGTAGTGCTCTGGGCTGCTTCCACTGAGGTGTATGTGCCTGTAAACAAGGACGTTCATTACAAGCTCGAAGACCTGGAGAAGGCTATGAAGGCCGACGACAAAGAGCATGTGGCTCCGTCAATGTGCTACGCTTACGCAGCACTGAAAGAGGGTTGCCCGTTCATCATGGGCGCTCCCAACACCACCGTCGACATACCGGCAATGTGGGAACTGGCAGAGCAGACAAAAATGCCTATCGCCGGCAAGGACTTCAAGACCGGTCAGACGCTGGTTAAGAGCGGCTTCGCTCCCATCATCGGCACACGTTGCCTCGGCCTGGCAGGATGGTTCTCAACCAACATCCTCGGCAACCGCGACGGTCTGGTGCTTGACGAACCCGCCAACTTCCGCACCAAAGAGGTCAGCAAGCTCTCTACCCTGGAATCAATCCTGGTAGCCGACGAACAGCCCGACCTCTACACGGACTACTTCCACAAAGTACGCATCAACTACTATCCCCCGCGCAACGACAACAAGGAGGGATGGGACAACATCGACATCTTCGGATGGATGAATTACCCGATGCAGATAAAAATCAACTTCCTCTGCCGCGACTCCATTCTGGCCGCTCCTCTGTGCCTCGACCTGGTACTTCTCAGCGACCTGGCCATGCGCGCCGGCCGTTACGGCACTCAGCGCTTCCTGAGCTTCTTCCTCAAGAGCCCGATGCACGACTACACCGTGGACGAGGTACCCGTAAACCATCTCTTCAAGCAGTATGTCATGCTCAAGAACGCCATCCGCGAAATGGGCGGCTACGAGCCTGACGAGGAAATTGACTAAGACCTCATGACACAAAAGGAACACACGATTCCCAATTTTTGATATTCCAACCAAGAAAGGGTCCGACAGTGATGCCGGATCCTTTTTCGTGATATCTGTTGTTGGGAATGGCGTAGCGGAAATTGCCATCAGAAACCGCGCCCGAAAGCTCTGCAAGCTCTCGGG